>JBBSOM010000128.1:0-7030 GCA_038259715.1 Longimicrobiales bacterium | reverse complement strand
GGTGCCCACGGCGGGCACTGCCCCCGTGAAGCTCACCCGAAGCCTGTCGTACGTCCGTGCGGTCTCCGACATCGACGCGCCGCCGGCGAAGGCATCGAGCTGGCCCATCGGCTCGACGCTCTGCCCGATGCGTTCCACCCAGGGGGCCGCCCATACCAACCCCTGGGGCACAGGGTTGTACAAGGCCGCTTCGCCACGCACGACACTTCCTCGCACGAGCGACGTGTCCTGACGGAAGATCGTGGGCTGATCCTTCATCGGAAGCTGCTGCTGCGCGGTCTGCGGCTGCGGGGGCGAACCCGGGTTCGCCGGCGCCCCCCCTCGCGCGTCCGGCGCGGTCACGATCACGTCGCCCACCGCTGCCTCACGACCCGGGATCGCGAGCACCCAACCGGGGAAGATCAGGTTCGGGTCGCCCACCCGATCACGGTTGGCCTCCCAGATCCGACGCCAGTCGAATGGGTTCTGATAGTACTGTTGAGCCAGGTCCCACAGCGTATCGCCGGGTACCACGGTATGCGTGGCCACCTGTTGAACAGCAGCGAATCCGGACAGGATCAGGACGGCTAGGAAAGCCGAGGCCGACCGAACCATTGGGGCTCCTTCGGCAAGCAGTACGGGACTTTTCGCCCATCGAACACCGCTCGAAGATAGGGAGCCCCCGCATCCGGGGTCAACGCGCTTTGCCGTATGCGACTTCATGTGTTTCCAGGAGAGTGCCCCCGACCCGTCACACCGAGGCGAAACAAGGGGCGCCATCCCCGATCACACCGAGGCGGAACGCCACGCGCCATCACCGATCACGATATGATCCAGAACGGGGATCCCGAGCGCGCGGCCCGCCTCCGCGAGCTGGCGCGTCACCGCCCGGTCTTCGGCCGAGGGCGTAGGGTCTCCCGACGGATGGTTGTGCACCAGAATCACTCCGGCCGCGCCCTCCACGACCGCGACGCGGAAGACCTCACGGGGGTGAATCAGGGAGGCGTCGAGGATCCCCCGCGTGATGGCAACCTCCCGGATGACCCGGTGGCGGGTGTTGAGGAGAAGCGCGTGGAACTCCTCCTGGACCAGGTCACGCAGCCGAGGTCCCATCCGTCGAAAGACGTCGGCCGGCCCGCGGATCGGTTCGTCGTCACACCCCCGCTCCGCCGCGGCGCGCCGCCCCAGCTCCAGGGCCGCGAGAACCCGGGCGGCGGTGGCGGCGCCGACCCCGCTCAGCCGTTCGAGGGCTCCGGGATCGGCCGCACCCAGACGGCGGAGGGACCCCTCACCCTCTGCCAGCAGCCGTTCCGCGACGACATGGGCCGACCCCACCTTGCTGCCGCTGCCGACCAGGAGCGCAAGCAGCTCCCTCAGGGAAAGGTGGCGCGCGCCGACAGCGCGTAGGCGTTCCCTCGGGCGGTCCGTGGTGGCGTTGGGCGGCATTGGGGAAACGTACGTCGTGGCGCCGGGCGCCAGGATGGCCGCAGGGGACGTTCCGACTCCTCACCCACGCCGGACCATGAGCAGCGCGTCTTCCCGCGGCGAGTCGTAGTAGTCGCGTCGCACGCCCATCTGTTCGAATCCGAACCTCCGGTAGAGGTTCGCCGCGCCGGTGTTCGACTCGCGCACCTCCAGATAGATCGCCTCGACCCCGCGACTCCGTGCGACCTCGATGACCCGGGAGAGCAGGTAAGCGCCATATCCGCGTCCACGGTAGCCGTCGATGACCGCGATGTTGGCGAGTTCGCCCTGATCCAGGATGCACCACAACACCGCGTACGCCACCACACCCGCATCCTCATCGTCGAGGACCCACAACTCGGCGCCGGGACGCTCCAGCAGCGTGCGGAACGTGTCGGCCTTCCAGGGACTTGTGAACGCGGCGGCCTCGATCGCCACGACGCGCTCCACGTCGGGCGCCGCCATCGGTCGCGCCACCGCACGCGGAAGGGGCTTTACACCTTCCATTCGCGCTCCGCGCTGGACGCCTTTACGTATCGGGGTTCCCAGGTGTCGAGAACCGGCACGGGCTCGGTTCGGGGATGCAAGGTCATGTATCGGATGAGCGCGTCGGCCGACGGCACCCCGACCGGGGCCGGATCGACACGGTACCCGGCGCCCTCGAGGGCGCCACGGTGCCGCTCCGCACCATCGCCCGTGAACACCGTCCCCGGAGGAAGTTGCTCGTCGAGGATCGAACGCACATCGCTTGCATGCGGGGGGCGGAGGGTCTCCACGCCGCGACTCCCCACGCCGTAACAAGCCGCGTAGACGCGGTCGGCCCTGGCGTCGAAGAGTACGTATCGAACGGCCGGCGCCCCGCTGCCGAGGTCCCCGAGGGCACCCGCGGCCAAACTGGACACCGCCCAGAGCGGCACGGCCCATGCGCGAGCGAGCCCCTTGGCGGTGGCGGCCGCGACACGGACCCCCGTAAACGAGCCGGGCCCCTCACCCACCACGATGCCCGAGACCTCCTCCGCGTCCACCGAAGCCTCGTTCATCGCCTCGGCGATGGTCGGAACCACGAGCGACGCATGTCGGCCACGAGCCTCGATCCGCTTTCGCGCCAGGACGTCCGCGCCACGGGCTACGGCGACGTACCCGAGCTGTCCCGAGGTGTCGAGCGCCAGATAGAAGCCATCCGATTCAAAGCGCGGGGCGCTCATCATCACCCTCCTCTGGTGACCCGCAAGGGGAAGGCCGCCAACTCGGGAGGGTTCCCCACCCGGTGCACGGCGACATCGCGGAGCCGCGGCTTCGCCGGCACGGGGGTCAGTTCGATCACCCAGTGGTCGTCGGGCATGAGATCGCCCGCCCGTTCGGGCCACTCCACCAGCAACAGTTCGTTCACCTGTCCGAGTTCCTCCCACCCGAGTTCCCACAGCTCCACCGGCTCGTCGATCCGGTAGAGGTCGAGGTGGACCACCTCGAGGCCTCGGCTGGCCGGGTAGCGGAAGAGCAGGTTGAACGAAGGGGACGGCATGGCTTGGCGCACGCCGGCGCCCTGACCGATGGCACGGGCCAGAACCGACTTGCCCGCTCCCAATGGGCCGCACAGACCGAGGCACGCCGGCACCTCGATCGTCTCACCGATGCGTTCTCCCCACCGGGCCAGGTTCTTCTCGTCCAGTCTCACGGGACCGTCCGTTCCGTCGCGCCTTGCGCCGCCACCTTCCGTTCAGCGCGCACCGCGGCGACGGTCCGCCGTAACCCCTCGTCGAGAGGCACGCGCACCTCGTAGCCCAGGCGTTCACGAATGAGCGTGAGGTCGGCCAGGGAGTTGCACACGTCGCCCGGGCGGGGCGCGGCGCGTTCGGCGGCAATGCTGACGCCGACCGCCTCCTGGATTCCGTCCCAGAGCCGAGCGACGCTGGTCCGCTCCCCACATCCGACGTTGAAGACCTCCCCCACCACGCCGTCGGGTCGCGCGGCACACGCGAGCAGGTTCGCCTCGACCACGTTCTCGACGTAGGTGAAATCGCGCGTCTGACTGCCGTCGCCGGTAATGGTCGGGGCCCGTCCGTCGAGTGCCGCTTCGATGAAGCGGGGGATCGCGGCCGAGTAGGTCGAGTGGGGATCCTGCCGCGGGCCGAAGATGTTGAAGTAGCGCAGGACCACGGTCTGGAGCCCGAAGAGCTGGGGAAAGAGGCGCGCGTACTGCTCACCCGCGAGTTTGGCCACGGCGTAGGGGGAGCGCGGACGCGTGGCCATGTCCTCCACCTTCGGTAGCATCGGGGTATCGCCGTAGGCCGAAGAGGAACCTGCATACACGACCCGACGTACGCCTGCGGCGCTCGCCGCCGTCAACAAGTGGAGCGTGCCCGAAGCACTGACCTCATGGGTCGGAAACGGGTCCGCGACCGATCGCTGGATCGAGGGTAGCGCGGCCTGGTGGAGGACGTAGTCGACGCCAACGCACGCGGCGGCGCACGCCGTGGGATCGGTGACCGACGCCTCTCGCAGGTCGATCCGGTCGGCGAACGGCCGCAGGTTCGCCCGCCGCCCGGTCGAGAAGTCGTCGAGAACACGGACCGCCGCGCCTTCCGCCAGCAGCCGTTCAACGAGGTGGGAGCCGATGAAGCCCGCCCCTCCCGTAACCAGGACCATCGTATTCCGGAACGTCATGGGGCGAAAATTTACAGGTCGCCGAAGGCAGCGAAAGCCCCATGCGCGCGGGGTACCCCCATTCCTGGGCGACCTGTCAACCGGTGTAGAGGCCTTCACGCAGGATGATCGAGCAGACCCCCGGCGGAACCAGGGCGGAAGCGTCGCGCCCCGCCGCCACCCACGCGCGTACCTGGGAAGAGGACACGTCTACCCGGGTCACCGCTACCCGCACCGCGCGCTCGATCCCCGGGACATCCGGCGCCGCCTCCATCGCTGAATCGCCCTGTCGATCGACGAGCACGAGGGTGGAAAGGCGAAGCACCTCGTCGGGGGACCGCCAGCCGGTGGCGAAGGTGCGCAACTGGTCGGCGCCGAGAATCAGGAAGAAGTCCGCCTCGGGCATCAGGGTCCGGAGCCGACGAAGGGTGTCCACGGTGTAGGACGGACCCGCCCGATCCACTTCGACGTCCGAGACCACGAAGCGTGGGTCCTTCGCGGCCGCCGCGGCTGTCATTTCGCGGCGGATCGACGCCGGAGACACCGTCTCGTCCTGCTTGTGCGGCGGAGTGCCGGCCGGCACCCACCACACCTGGTCGAGCGAAAGCGCGTCCGCGACCTCTCCCGCCACGCGGACATGCCCGATGTGCGGCGGATCGAACGTGCCTCCGAAGACGCCGATCCGTCGGCGTCGGGCTCCGTCAGGAGCCGCCGTCGGCATCCGTGTGGAGGCTCGCCGCCTCGGGCGAATCCGGATAATTGGCGAGGAGCTTCTTGCGGGCGTCCTCCGCGAGGTCGTCGTAGCCGATGGACTTGTTCGCGTCGTAGATGCCCTTGAGCGCCATGGGCGCGTATGCCGTCTCCGGGTATTGGTCCACTACGAACTCGAAGTACTTGATCGCCGAATCGTAGAGCTTACGCCGTAAATAGAAATCGGCGTTCAGGTACTCCTTCTCGGCCAGCTTCCCTCTCAGGTCGTCGACCATCTTGCCCGCTTCCTGGGCCTGGTCCGTACCGGCGTAATCGGCAACGACGTTGCGGCACGCCACGATGGCTTCCTGCGTGTATTCCTGGTCCCGCTGAGGGATCGGAGACAGGGCCACCAGCGCCCGACACATCCCGAGGGCGGCGACGGGCGCGCGCGCGCTTCCGGGGAAGCGGTCCAGAAAACGCTGGTACTCGGAACGAGCCGTCAGATAATCGCCCTTTCCGAAATACGCGTCGGCCTGGAGCATGCGCGCGTCCTCGGACAGCGTCGAGCCCCCATACGAGGCGAAAAAGCGGTCCAGGGTCTGGGTCGTCCGGTCCCAGTCGTGGTCCTCGAATTTCTGGCGCGCGTACGCGAACATCTGCTGCTCATCCATCCCCTGGTAAGGGTTGGACGAAGCGCAGGCCGCCAGAAAGAGCACGGTCAGGGCCAATAGCTTGCGGCGTCGGGCTGGGGTCGGCATCCGGGAGGGTTACCCGCTCGTGGCTAAGGTGTTCGTCAACGGCAGCGTCCTCCCCGGAGGGACTCGAGGCCCCGGCCGAAGCGGATCTCGTCATAGCGGGCCTGCGCCCGGCTCATCAGCACGGCATTGCTGCCTTCGGCCGCACGGAGGCGCGCGTATGAATCCATCGCGTTCTGGCACTGCCCCATGGCGGAGAGGATCTCGGCCTTCTCGAACCACGCCTGCGCCTGGAGGTTCCGGGGCTCTCCGACCTCGAGGGTCCGATTCACGTGCGTCAGCGCGTCCTGCATGTCCTGGTCGGTCGGCGACGCCTGAGAACTCACCTCGCGCGCAAGGTTGAAGGAGCACGTACCGATGTACCAATCCACCTCGCTGCGCTGCCAGGGACGCACCCGGTCCCGATAGCGCTCGAAGTAGATGAGCGCGTGCGTGCAATCGCCGATCTGTTCGTACGCCTGGCCGACCTCGAAGATGACGTCGGGCGCGGCCGAATCGCCCTTCGCTGCCAGTGCGGTGGAATAGAACGGGAGCGCCCGCACATACTCGCCGGACTGAAAGTAGTGGCGCGCCAGGTCGAGGGACATGTCGGAAACGCCGATCCCCGGGCGTAACTTCAGGGCGGTCTGCGCGGCGGATGCCATGGCGAACCGGTCCTTGCGCGCACGCGCATCCTGGGCGAGACGCATGAGGTCGGATACGGCCTGCTCCACCACCGAGGAGTCCTGGGCCACCGCCTGGGCGTAGAAGGATCCCGCGTCGTCCACGCGCCCCATCATCGTGTACGTATGCGCGACCCGGGTGAGCGTCGTCGCATCGTCCGCCCCCTGGCGCACGGCGAGCCGATACTCGGCGAGCGCCTCGTCGTAGTTTCCTTCGGCGAACGCGCGGTCCCCCCGCGCCAGGGAACTCTCCTCCGTCGTACCCGTCGAGCACGCGGCCAGTCCGGCGCACATGAGCCAGCAGGTTGTGCGAAGGAGTCGAGAGGTCGGGCGCATCAGTGGCGTACTTCCAGGGCCGCGCGGTAGTGCCGGGCCGCCTTCTCGGGATGGTTCGTCGCAAGGTAGAGGTCACCCAATTGGGCGTGCGTGACGGCAATACGGTTGCCCACCTCCCGTACCTGTTGGTGGTTTCGATCCATGGCGGAAAGGTCGGGAATGGACAGAGTCAAGAAAAGGGGCGTCCGGTTAGGCGCGGCGCGTCAGAGCGTGCGCGCGTCCGCGTCGTCCCGATCGACCAGCGCCCTGAAATAGGGGATCGTGGCCCGGAGTCCTTCGCGCAGGGACACGCGGGGCTCCCAACCGAGCACACGCCGTGCCAGGGTGATGTCGGGCTGGCGCACCTTCGGATCGTCGGCGGGCAGCGGCAGGGTCCGAAGGCCCGAGTCGCCACCGACCTCCTCCAGCACCGCCTGGGCCAGTTGCCGGATGGTGAACTCGTTCGGGTTGCCGATGTTCACGGGATCCGGATAGTCGGAGTTGAAGAGGCGGAAGATG
>JBBSOM010000127.1:0-7079 GCA_038259715.1 Longimicrobiales bacterium | reverse complement strand
GGCGCACGGGAGGCTTCGTCGAAGATCCTTCGGGTCTCTTCGTCGTCGTAGCGTCGATCGGTCATGGTCAGCGGCGGGGAGGGAACAGATTCACGACGCACCTCATACGCTTGCGGTCTGAACGTCCGTCACGGGCAGTAAGCCCCGACCACGATAGGGAAGGTAATCCCCGGGCGCACACTCCGCGTCCTTCGGGCAGCGCTGGGCTGAGCCTCGCCCGCAGGGCTCAGTGCCCGAACACCCAGCGCACCTCGACCATGGGAACCGGTCCAGGCACGACCCCGAGACCCGTGGCGGAGGCCCCTTCCGAGCCGCCGTCGCCCCGGTGTGCCCATCGGATGAACGAACGGCTCACCAGCGTGCCCACCACCGCGCCGGCCACGACGTCGCTGGTCCAGTGTCTGTCGTCGTAGACGCGGGAGAACGCCACCCCGGACGCGACGGCGTACAGGGCGACACCGAGGGAGCGCGAGTGAGAAAAAGGATGGAGACGGAGTTCCTCGTTCGCGGCGCCGGCCACGGCGAAAGCGAGCGTCGTGTGTCCGGACGGAAAAGAAACCCGTGCCCCCTCGATGGAAAGTACCGGGCCTTGGAAGAAGACCCCCGGATCGTGCGGCGGCACGTACGGGCGCGGTCGGTGCGTCACCACTTTGATGAGCTGAGTGACGGCGGACGCGGCCAGTACCGCCTGACCGCTGTGCCACATCTCGTCCTGGAGCACCGGGTGGTGGAAGGCACGCGCGAAAACGTAGAGGGCCGCACCCGCGGCGATGGGCACGGTGCTGCCGAGCGGCGTCAGGATGTCGGTCGCATGGCGGAGCGTCGCGTTGTTCTGACGGGCGTCCGCCTGCATCCAGGCTCGTACGTGGCCGTCGAGCGGGAAGGACGCCGCGACCGCGAGCGCCGAGATTCCGACCGTCCGCCACGAAGGGGCGACGCCCTCCACCGTGGGGCTCGCAGAGGGCAGCGCGACCCCCTGCGCAAGGGTGGCCGACGGGGTGACGGTCGCGACGGCGAGTACGGAAAGCATTCCACCGAGATTCATGGCCGCACGCACGTTCATTCCTTCGCTCCGTTCGACGCGACCGGGAGTGGAAGCCCACGCGTCTCATCGATGAACCAGCCAAACACGAGCGCGGCCGGAATCGCCAACAGGCCCAGGTATCCGACCACGCGGGACAGTCCACCCAGAGGGCCCGCGAGGACCGCGATCGTCGACTGGGCGGCCACGATGCCCACGGCCCCGATCAGGGACGTCCAGCCGATCAAGGTGCTGCGCAGCGCCGTGGGAAACAGCTCGGTGGACGCAGCACGGAAGCCGACCAGCGCGGCATTGTCAACGGTCTTCCAGCCGAAATAGGCCGCACCGAGCCAGTAGACCGGGAAGGCCGAACCCTCGGGAGGCCCCCAAAAGAAACCCAGGATGCCGCCGGCCGCGAACAGCCAGGACACCACCACCGTTGGTACCCTCCCCACCCGCTCGCATGCCCAGGCGCCCAGGGGGAATCCCACCATGCCGAGCCCACCCCCTACCAGGACCAAAGCGCTGGCGGCCCCGGCCGTAAGCCCCACGCCCGAGACCGCGTGGTAGTAGGCCCACGCATCCGCCGAGGCGCTGGCCATGGCGGTGAGGAACGCGCAAACGACCACGGGCCGCGCACGGAAGGAGTGCGGCGCGCGGAAGACGTCGAAGAAGCGACCGGAACGCGTCGATCCACGCTCGGACGCTTGCTGCCACAGGTCACTCTCGGGCATCGCCACGACGAGGAGCGGCACGCCCAGCAGCCCCGCTCCGGAGATCATCAGGAGCCAGCGCCATGAGAGCCCATGGGCGTCGAGGCAGGGCATCAGAATCAAGCAGAGCCCGCTACCTGCGGCTGTCGCCAGCCCCGCATAACCCTGCCCGCGCGCACGCGACCGCATGGGGACCACTTCCGACATCATGACGACGGCGCTCGAGATCGTGGCGCCCGCGAACGCGTACAGGAGCACATCCCAGATCGCGAACAGCACCACATTTTGTGAGGCGCCGGCCCCGAACGCGGCGATCGGTGTGGCCGCCATGCACGCCAGCAACACGCGACGCCGCCCGACGCGATCCGCCAAGCGCGAGAGGAGCAACACCCCCAACGCCGCCGGTGAGATCCAGGCGTACAGCGTCGCGATACCGGCGTCGCCGAGCCCGAAGCTCCTCGCGATGAACGGCGCCCCGATTCCGTTGATCGACGTCGTGTAGCCCTGGTAGGCGAGCATGGCACAGAGTGCCGCGACGGTCCATCGGTCCTTCCTCATCCGGGTTGCGGCGTTCCAGGGCTATGGTGTGGCGCGGTGGTTTGGCGGGGCGAGACCTTCGCGGTAAACTGCTGTTCACGCTCCTTTCCCGCACCTGGGTCATGCCACGACACGCCATCGTCACGTGCTGTGATGCGCGCTTCGGCGACTTCCTGCTCCAGCACTGGCTGGTGTCGCTCCAGGCGAACGTCGACCTGGCCGACATCGACGTAGTGGTGCTCGACTACGGGCTGAGCGAGGTCCAGCGCAACGCGCTCACGAGCCGCGGTGTCCAGGTCCGTCCATGTGCACGCGACGGCGTCGTGTACGCGATCCGCTACCGTGACCTCGCTCGCCTGCTCGACGAGCAGGACTACGATCAGGTTCTGTCCGTCGACGGAGGTGACCTCATCTTCCAGGCCGATATCCGGCCCCTCTTCGACCAGGATCGGGACCGGTTCCGAGCCGTCCCCGAAGAGCTGCAGATCCCGCTCCACGAGCTGCTGATCCAGCGCTCGGACCTCGCACCGGAACGATTCCAGGAGATGCTCGACTTCCTGGACGGCAAGCCCATGGTCAACGCCGGCCTCCTGTTCGGTCCGGCGGAGAAGTTCCGCGAATTCTGGCGCTTCCTCCGGGACACGAGCCTGGCGTTCAACTGCTTCGGCACGGACCAGTTGCTGCTGAACTATGTCCTCTACCGGGACGGCTTCGTGGCGCTGGCGCCCAAATTCAACTTCGTCCTCGTCACCGCCTCGTCCCGCTATTCCATCCGCGACCGCGTCTTCCTGGACCATGATGGAAACGTGATTCCGGTGGTCCACAACGCCGGAAACGTCGAGTCCATGCGCGCCATCCGCGATTTCGGCTACGGTTCCGCCGGAAACCGCCGGCGGTGGTGGTTGCCGTGGCGCATCCGGTTCCTGATGCTCCGGGGATGGGTGGCGAAGCGGTTGCGCGGCGCTCAGCCCTCGCGACGCTTCAGCACGAAGTAGAGGGTCGGTGTGGCCAGGAGTGACAGGAGGACAGAGATCGCCAGGGCCCCGATGACCGCGATGGCCAGGGGCCTCAACATGTCGGCTCCCGAGCCCACCCCCCACGCCAGCGGAAGCATGCCCAGCGCGGCGGCCAGAGACGTCATGAGCACCGGCCGCAGGCGCCGTCGACCCGAGCGGACGATGGCCTCCTCCAAGCTGAGGCCCTCGGCGCGCAGATGCTTCACGAAGTCAAGCACCAGGATCCCGTTCTTGGCCACGATGCCGATGCCGATGATGGCCCCCAGGAACGACACGACGTTGAACGACGTCCCCGTCAGCCAGAGCGCGAGCACCGTACCGAACAACGCCAATACGGCGCCGAACACGATGGCCACCGGCTCATGGAAGGACCCGAACTCCAGCATGAGCACGGTGAACACCAGGGTGATGGCCATGAGGAGAACGAACACGAGGTTCAGAAACGACTCGCGCTGCTGCTCGTAGAGCCCCCCATATTCCACGGCCCTTGGAGGCAGCGAGGGGTCGGATCCGAGTACCTGGCGGATCTCCGCCATGGCGCTTCCCAGGTCCCTTCCCTCGAGCCGGGCCGTGACGGCGATATCCTGGCGGCTGTCCTCCCGCCGGAGCTCCAGTTGGCCGGCCTCCCGCACCACGTCGGCGACCTGGGAGAGCTTGACCAGCGCCCCCGAGGGCGTGCGAATGGGCAGAGCCTCCACGTCCGCCATCTTCTGGAGCCGCGTGGAATCCACCTTGACCCTCACGTTCACCACACGGTCACCCTCGAGCACCGAGGACGCAGTCTGTCCGAGCATCGCCGTATTCACCGCGTTCGCCACGTCGGCAGCGGTGAGGCCGAATCGGCGAGCGTCGGCGGACCGCATGTGGAGGCTGATCGTGGGGCCCGTGTAGGTCAGGCCGTCGAACACGTCCACCACGCCGGGGACCTGCTCCAGCTTGGCGGCGACCTCCGGGCCGTGTTGCTCGAGCCATCTCTGGTCCGTGGAGTACAGCTTCACTTCGATGGGGCTGGGCGCCCACATGAGATCCCCGATGAGATCGGAGAGGATGCCCGGGAACTCCCAGTTCACGCCTGGAATCTCGGTGTTGAATCGGCGTCGCAACTCCGCAATGACGTCGTCCGTGGAACGTTTCCTGTCCGTGCGTAGCTTGACCAGAAAGTCGCCGGTGTTGGGCTCCGCGATGGCCAGGGCAAGCCGGGCGCCGGTGCGCCGGGAGTAGCTCTCCACCTCGGGAACCCCTGTCAGGATGGCCTCGCCGAGGACGAGCTGTCGGTTCGTCTCGGCGAGGCTGGTACCCGGCTGCGTGAAGTAGTCGATGACGAAGCCACCCTCGTCCATGGGGGGCAGAAACTCGCTGTCGAGCTGGCGATAGACGACGACGCCCAGGATCAGCACCAGCCCGCATGCCCCCAACGTCAGCCACGGGCGGTGCAGCGCCGGACGCAGCGCCCGTTCGTACAGCTCGATGACGCGGCTCAACACGGGCCCCGCCTGGTCATGGATCGACCCCGTTTTTTTTCCTTCACCCGCGCTTATGAACCAACCCGCCAGCGAGGGGGTGAGCGTCGCCGCCAGAACCAGCGAGGTGAGGAGCGAGACCACCATGGTCAGGGCCAGGGCCCGGAAGAACACGCCCGTGATTCCGTCGAGGAACGCCAGAGGGAGGAAGACCACCACCGGCGTGAGCGTGGATCCCACCAGGGGCCGGAAGATCTCGGTGATGCCCGCCTCGACCGCTTCGGCGCGCGTGCGCCCCTCCATGAGGCGCGTGTGGATGGCCTCCACCACCACGATCGCATCGTCGATGACCAGCCCCACGGCGGCCGCGATCCCCCCGAGCGTCATGAGGTTGAACGTGAGTCCCGTGAGGCGCATGGAAACGAGGGTGATGAGCACCGTCACCGGAATCACCGCAGTCGCCACCAGCGTGGTGCCCCAGCTCCCCAGGAAGAGGAAGAGGATCACCACGGAGAGCACCAGGCCGAAAAGGATGGCCTCCCAGACGCTGTGCACCGATGCCCGAACGATCTCCGACTGGTCGTAGAAAAACGCGAGCTTCATGTCGGGAGGAAGCTCGGCGCGGAGCTGGGCGATCTGCTGCCGCAGTGCGTCCGCGATGTTCAAGGTGCTGCCGTCGGGCTGACTGCGGATGTTCAGCAGTACGGCCGAGTGACCGTCGGCCGTGACGACGTTGAAGACCGGCTCCGGCCCCCGCTGCACCAGGGCGAAGTCCTTGATGCGGACCGGCCGCTCACCCGGCGCCGTCACCACGAAGTTCTCGATGTCCGCAATGTCGTGGACGCGACCCTCCACGACCGTCAGGTAGAGCGTGTGGTTCTCTTCGTGCATGCCCGCCGGCGCCACCAGGTTGTTCCGGTCCAGCGCGTCGGTGACATCGGCGAGGCTCAGATGCGCGTTCTGGAGGAGCAGGGGATCGACCACCACCTGGTACTCGGGCGCCTTGCCGCCCACGAGGTCCACCCGGGCGACGCCGGGAATCTGGAGGAAACGGGGCTTCAGGTCGTAGCGCGCCTCCTCCCACAGCTTCGTGATGTCACGCGTGTCGCTGGTGAGGCTCACTCCGACGATGGGGAAGGCCGCGAAGGTGAGCCGATAGACGGTGGTCTCGGCCGTAGCCGGGAGCGTACTCCGTATCTGGCCCAGCCGGCTCAACACGTACAGCTCCGACCGGACCATGTCCACCTTCCAGTTGAAGAAGACGTTGATCTCGGCGGAGCCCCGTCCGGTGGCGGACTTCACCGTGACGGTGCCGGGGATGTCCTTCATCGCCTCCTCGATGGGTCGCGTGATGCGCGCCATCATCTCGTCGCCGGGCATGACGCCGTTGTCCACCAGGATGACGACCCGGGGGAAGTCCGTCCGGGGAAAGACCGACGACGAGATGCTCGTCGCCGCATAGATGCCGGCCAGGCACAGGGCGATGCTGATGAAGACGATGGACACCGCCTGCCGATTGGCGAACTGTCCGATCATGTCATCCCCCCACCACGCGGATCTGCGTATCCGCGGGCAGGCCATACGCTTCGTCCGTGACGATCACCATCCCCGCTGTCACGCCTTCCCCGGACACCTCCGCCAGCCCCCGGTCGCGAAAACCCACCGTGACGGGTACGTGCACCGCCCGGTCACCCTGCACCGCGACGATCCAGGTTCCCTCCCCCGCGCGGGTGATGACGCTCTCCTCGGGGACGACCAGGACGTCGGCGTGCTCGCCCGCGATGATGTGGATCTCCGTGAACTCACCGGGCATGAGGCCCGATCCCGGGGGCACCGCGACCTGCACGCGCGACGTGCCGTCGGTCGGATCGACGCCCTTGCCGACGATCTTCACGGTCCCTTCCGGCACGGAATCGCCCACGCCGAGAAGAGCGCGCTGTCCCACTTCGACGCCGTCGATCTCGCGGGCGGGAACGCCGGCGGTGACCACCAACCGATCCAGGTCCACCACCTGAGCGAGGGTGGTGGTGGCATCCACGTGCTGCCCCACCCTCGCGTCCACGTGCAGCACCGTCCCCGAGAGGGGTGCGGCAAGGTTGACGTAGGCCAGACCGGTCTCGGCGTCGGCCAGGTCTGCCCCTGCCGCGTCCCGCGCGGCCTTGGCGTCCAGATATGCTTTCTGGGAAGTGCTGTTCGACTTCGCCAGCGCCTCCTGACGCTGGAAGGCGCTGTCGGCCGTCTCCGCCCCCGAGCGGGCTCGATCGAGAGCAGCCCGGGCAACGCGGTCGTCGAGACGGATCAACACCGTGCCCTCGGCGACGCGCCGGCCCTC
>JBBSOM010000126.1:0-7094 GCA_038259715.1 Longimicrobiales bacterium | reverse complement strand
CTGACGAGACTGTGGGTCGGCGTCAACGATGACAACGGTCGGCTTCACACAATTTTTCCCCTGATCGGCAAGAACTTTCCGGCTAATTGCGCGACTCGGACGAAATGCCGCAAGTCGCGCAAACCGTCCGGCGGTTCATCGTGCAATATATGTGGTTCGTCGATGCCAAGAGCCGTTGGACGACTCGCGAGTGCAGGCCCATACAGCGGCCCATGATTTGATACGATGTGAGTTGGTCACCGCGCCATCGACAGGTGGCGCCCCGGATAAGGTCATGGACCGCATGTGGAAGCCATATCGTAAGAACGGACAAGAAGTTGCAGAGCCGGACCACCCGGCTCTGCTCGCTGGCTTCCGCTCGTCCGGGTTCACCCTAGTGGAGATGGTCGTGGTGCTGGTGATCGTGGGCGTCATGGCAACCATGATGACCCCCCTTTTCGCTCCGGGCCGCTGGCGCGCCGACAACGCGGTAATGGAACTCGCCCTCACGCTCAACGCGGCGCAGCGGCTGGCCGTACTCCGCCAGCACGACGTCAGCATCACGTTCCAGTTGTCCGAGCGCCGCATCAGGACACTGCAGGACGCCGACAATGACGGCGCGGCGGATGCCGGCGAAAACATGAACGTCATGGACCTCCCGGAAACGATCGGCTTCGGCACAGGCAGCGGAGTGCCGGACCTGCCCCAGGGGGCTGGACCCATAAGCTTCGGGAAGGACGGCAAGGACCCGGTGCTCACGTTCCACCGCAACGGAAGCGCGAGCTCATCGGGCGTCGTTTACGTCCACCCCACGGAGGGCTCGTTGGCCGACCTGAAGGAAGGAACACGCGCGTTGACCATCGAACGGGCAACGGGCGAAATCCGCTGCTTCTCGTACCGGACAGGGTCCTGGGCGGACACATGCTGAGCGCACGGGAGGAGCGGAGCGGCTTCACGCTGGTCGAAGTGGTGGTGGCGCTGGTGATCCTGTCCACCGCCGTGCTCGGACTGGCGCTATCGGGTGCCACACTGACGACTTCCGCCACGTCGGCTGAACTCCGGGCGTTGGCCATCGAGGCCGCGGACGACCGCATCGCCCATGTCCGTCTCGACATGAGGTATGCGGCCCTGGATTCGCTCTACGCCGGAGAGGAGTCCAACATTCTCGGCGACTCCTATCCGGGATATAAGCGCACGACTCAGGTAACCCGGGTGCGCGAAGGGTCACCTGTCACGCTCGACTACACGCGCGTCCGGGTCCAGGTGTCCGGCCCCCACCTCGAGACACCCGTTTCCCGGCAGATCACGGTCGCGGCGCCCTGACCCATGCATACGCCACGCCACACCCGATCCGGGATGACGCTCGTCGAAACGCTCGTCGCGCTGACGGTCTTCGCCATCGTGATCTCGACCGCACTCGGCTTCATGGCCCGCCAGAACAGCATCTATCAGGACGGGATCCGCCGGTTGGTCGCCTTGCGCAACCTCCGCTACGCGATTTCGACGCTGTCGCAGGACCTCGAGACGCTCGGGACCAACGTACCGAACAGTCAACCGGACCTCTTCTACGCCGACGAGGACGTCATCGCGTTCTCGGCGGACTACGCGACGAACATCGCCGATGATCCCTTCGCCGTGTTCCACGACCCGGACGCGCCGAACGGACAAGTGACCGCGCCGTCGGGCGGTTTCTCGATTCCGAACTCCGGCGCGAGCGTTCCCAACGTTCGATACGAGTCGGCCCCCGGGCTGCCGTCCCCCGCGGAGATCCTCATCTTCTTCGTCTCGGCGGACACCTCGACGTCACGGTCCGACGACTACGTCCTCTACCGTCAGGTGAACAACAACAAGGCGGAGGCGATTGCCCGGAACCTTCTGCACACGGGCTCCACCCCCTTCTTCTCCTATCAGTACATGGCGAAGGACACGTCGGGGAACACGAGGCTCGCCCCGCTTCCCGACAGCCTGGTTCCGATCCACCACACCGCCACGTATCACCTGGCCGCCGGTGACACCGCGCGATCGGCACTGGCCGACAGCATCCGGGCCGTAGACGTCCGCTTCACCGCCACCAACGGACTGACGGGATCGAACGAGCGCACCGTGGAACTCGCGCGGCTCATTCCCCTTCCCAACGCGGGATTCGGCCAGCTCGCGACCTGCGGATCGCCCCCGCTTCTGGGCACGACGCTCGGGGCGGCTCCCGCCGTCTCGGCCACAGGGGAAAAGGTCATCCGTCTCACGTGGGGACGCGCGACCGACGAGAGCGGCGGAGAGGCGGATGTCGTGCGCTACGTCCTCTACCGCCGGGTGAGCGGCGCCGCGTCCTGGGGCGATCCCTACCGGGCGATCCCCGCCGGCGCCTCCACCTACTCAACCGACGACGCGGCTGCCACCCCTGGTGTGCAGTACGAATACGCCCTGGCCGCGCAGGACTGTACCCCGGCGCTGTCGTCGCTGACGTCCGCCGGCCCGGTGCAGATCGCACCGTGATTCTCTTCAAGGAGCCCCCCATGTTCCCCGAAGCTCACAGACGTGGCGGCTTCGCCCTCGTCACTGTCATGCTGGTGGTCGTAATCGTCGCTTTGATCGCCACCGGCGCAGCCGTGATCGGCTCCGCCCACACGCTCGGAAACCGCTACTACGATCGGGAGAGCCAACTCGACGCGGTGGCCCTCGACGGGCTCGAACTCGCGCGGGCTCGCATCAACGCGGACGAGTCGCTGTATCCCGCCGACGGCTACACCACACTCGAGGACAGCGTCGCCGTGACCGATGGCTCGGGCAGCGACATTCCCGGCCTCCACCGTTGGGTGTACGTCGGTCCGACGGGATCCACGTCGGGACAGTACGGCGTCTTCGGGAGCATCGTTTCGGTCGCGCGTGACAATGGGGGTGGCGTCGTGGTGCGGCGGACGCAGATCTTCCAGGAGAGCTTCGCCAAGTTCGCCTATTTCACGGATATCGAACCGTCGGACATCTCGTTTGGCGGCGGCGATCAGATCTTCGGACCGGTCCACACGAACAGCGACATCAAGATCTACTCGTCGGGGGCGACCTTTCATGACGATACCCGGACCGCGGGGACGGTGCAGAACAAGCAGTACGGGACGTTCAAGAAGGGGTACGTGGAGCACGTGCCGCGGATCGACATGCCCAAGACGGCGGAGTTGAGCAAGCTGAAAACACAGGCGCAAGCGGGCGGCACGGCGTTTACCGGCGGGACGCCTTCGGGCTCGGGAGAAGCGTATCTCCGGATCGAGTTCATCGCGCTTGACCTCGACCATGACGGGAGCGCGACAGGAAACGAGGAGGGCTTCTTCCGCGTGTCCAAAGCAAACCCGACGACGTCGGACAACGCACGATGGGTCTCCGCCGACGTACCGTCCGCGGGTCTCGACGACTCCCCGAACTGCGGGCACTACGCCGATCACGGCGGCAGCTACAAGTGGGAAGCTGCCATCGACCACGGGGATTCCGGGAGCGACGACTGGGGGGACGCGCTGAACAGCTCCACGGCGCGCTGCTATCTGGGAGGATCCGACTCGATCTTCGGGGGATTCCATGCCTCTGACAGCCGCGGCGCCTGGATCGCGTGGCCGGGCGCGGTTGCTCCGGCCCTCACCGGCCGCCCCGACGCGCACTACCTCTTCCCCCTGTCCCGCGCTCAGAACCCCTCGTTCAAGGGCGTGATCTATGTCGACGGGAACGTGTTGATAAGCGGCGTGTTGCGCGGCCGGGTCACGCTGGCGGCGACCAACGAAGTCATCATCGGCGACGACATCACGTACGCCACCGATCCCAGCGCCGGAACGTGCGTCGACATCCTGGGCATGTTCAGCGGAAAGGACGTGGTGGTGGCCGACAACACCATCAATTCGCCGCAGCGGCCCACGTCCTCCTGGCGCACCTTCGACGACACCCGCGACGAGTTCATCCAGGGCATCGTGCTCGCGCTCGACAACTTCACCGTTGAAGACTACAACGGTGGCGACAGCTACGCGGAACCGTGTGAGAGCACGCCACACGGTCGCGGGTGCCTCTACCTCACCGGTGGGATCATCCAGAAGACACGGGGAGCGGTCGGCACGGTGGGCGGGTCCGGATACGGGACGGGGTACGTGAAGCGATACGCGTATGACAAATGCGGCGCCTCGGCACCGCCACCGTACTTCCCTACCACGGGGCACTTCGTCAAGGGACAGACCTACTGGGTGGATCCGGCCGGGTTCAACGTGACGAACTACTTCGCGCTGCTCACCTCCGGAGGCTGATGTCCCTGGACGGGGCTGGTCCGCCGGCTGCCGGCGGCCGGTCGCGCGTCCGGACCTCCACCGGTAGGGCGCTGGACGTCACGATCCTGCGGTAGGCGAGGGCTTCGAGGGCGTGTTCGGGCTCGACGTCAGGCGCGCCCGCGAGGTCCGCGATCGTGCGCGCGACCTTGAGTACACGGTGGTACGCGCGTGCGGACAGGCCCTGGCGGTCGACCGCGTCGCGACAGACGGCCGAAACGGACCGACCCACTGGAACACACCGCCTCAGGAGGGCGGCATCCATCTGTCCGTTGGCGAACACCCCCGCGACGCCATGGAAGCGCTCCGCCTGCACCCGGCGCGCGCGCCGGACACGCAGACGCACCTCGCTGGACGGCTCGCCTCGGCTCGCCTCCGACAGACTCTCGAACGAGGCGTGCGTCAACTCGACGTGGAGGTCGAGGCGATCGAGGAGGGGGCCCGAGATCCGCCCCTGATAGCGAGCCACCGTGGCCGGGTCGCACAGACATCGGTCCCCTACCCCGTGGTACCCGCACGGACACGGGTTCATGGCCCCCACCATCAGGAAGCGTGAAGGGAAGCGCTCCGCGCCCCGAGCGCGCGACAGGTGGACCACGCCGTCCTCCAGGGGCTGGCGCAGGATCTCAAGGACGTTCCGCCGGAACTCGGCGAGTTCGTCGAGGAAGAGGACGCCGTGGTGCGCGAGGCTGACCTCGCCCGGACGGATCGGCACACCGCCGCCCACCATCCCCGCGTCGCTGACCGTGTGGTGCGGTGCCCGAAAGGGTCGGCTCGTCACGAGCGCGCTTCCAGGAGAGAGACACCCGGTGACCGAGTGGACACCCGTGACCTCGAGCGCCTCGGTGAGCGTGAGCGGCGGTAGGATTCCCGGTAGGCGTCGGGCGAGCATCGTCTTGCCACAGCCGGGGGGTCCGACGAGCAACGCGTTGTGCGCGCCGGCCGCTGCGATCTCGAGGGCCCGCTTTGCGCCCTCCTGCCCCTTCACGTCGCGAAGGTCCGGGGCCCATGGCGCCACCTCATCGAGCAGGGCTGCCACGTCTACGGAAACGGGCGGCAGCGCCATTTCGCCACGTAGGTGCGCGACGACTTCGGCCAGGCCCCTCGCCCCGAGCACCGTCAGCCCTTGGACGACGGACGCTTCCGGCGCGTTCGCAGCCGGAACCATGAGCACCCGCACCCCTGCCCCCGCGCAACGCACGGCCATCGGGAGAACCCCCCGCACCGGTCGCAACGAACCATCGAGGCCCAACTCTCCCAGGAATGCGGCGCCGTCCAGGCACCCCGGAGCCAGATGTCCCGACGCCGCGAGCAGGCCCACCGCCACGGCCAGATCGAAGGCGCTTCCCTCCTTGCGGACGTCCGCGGGAGCCAGGTTCACGGTGATGCGGCGGGGCGGGATGGGGAGCCCCACGTTGCGCAACGCGGCGCTCACCCGTTCCCGGCCTTCGCGGACCGCTCCTTCCGCGAGACCAACCACCATGAACGCGGGAAGCCCGGTGGTCAGGTTGACCTCCACCCGGACCATGAACGAGTCGACGCCGCGCAAGGCGGCGGTAGTGACCTGGGAGAGCATGGCTGAACTTCGCCCGCCGAAGGGGGCGGCCCCATGGAGGAATCGGCCGCGCAACCCCGAGGCCCGAACCGCCGAGATCCCTGATGTTCCGGCGAAATCAGGTGGGGGGTAGAGCCCGCCCCCAAGCGACCCCAGGGGCCGACCCCGGTGTGGCAAAAGCTCCGCTTGTGTCCCCAGGGTCTCGCGGGTACCCTACGGTGCCGCTCGGCGGAGGATCCGGCCGATTTGCAGTCATTTCTCGTACGAACCCAAAAGGGAGCGCGTCCATGAAGGTCGCTGTCCTGAAGGAAACACGCTCGGACGAGCAGCGGGTAGCCCTGGTGCCGCAGGGCGTCCAACAACTCGTGCAAGCGGGTCTCGAAGTCGCGGTCGAGAGCGGCGCGGGAGCCCGGGCCGGCGCGTCGGACGAGGAATATCGAACCGCCGGCGCGAGCGTCGCTACCAATGCCACCCAGGCCCTCTCCGGAGCGACTCTGGTCCTGCACCTGAATCCTCCGGACACCCGGGAAATCGGGCAGATGCCCGAAGGAACGATCCTCGTTTCCTATCTGAACCCGCTGATCGACCTCGACCTCGTCCGGGCGCTGCAGGCGCGGAAGATCACGGCCATCTCCATGGAGATGGTCCCGCGCATCACCCGCGCGCAATCGATGGATGCGCTCTCTTCGCAGGCGACCGTCGCGGGATACAAGGCGGTGCTTATCGCGGCTGACCACCTCCCCAGGTTCCTTCCCATGTTCACGACCGCGGCCGGCACGATCCGCCCGGCGAAAGCGTTGATCCTGGGCGCCGGCGTGGCGGGACTCCAGGCCATCGCGACCGCAAGACGGCTCGGCGCCGTCGTCGAGGCGTTCGATGTACGGCCGGCCGTGAAGGAGCAGGTGCACAGCCTTGGCGCCAAGTTCCTCGAGACCGAACACGAGGTGGTCGCCGAAGGTGAGGGTGGCTACGCGAAGGAACTCTCCGAGGAGCAGCACCGGAAGGAGCTCGAGCTCATCGCGGCGCACATCGCCGACGCGGACATCGTGGTGACCACTGCCCAGATCCCCGGCCGCAAAGCGCCCGTGCTCATCACCGCGGACATGGTGAAGTCCATGAAGCCGGGCTCGGTCATCGTCGATCTCGCCGGCGAGAGCGGCGGAAACTGCGCGTTGACCCAGGCCGCCGAGACCGTGGTCGCCCATGGGGTGCAGATCATCGCGCCGCCGAACATCGCGGCCCCGATCCCGGTCCACGCGAGCCAGATG
>JBBSOM010000125.1:0-7109 GCA_038259715.1 Longimicrobiales bacterium | reverse complement strand
GGGGGGCGGCCGGGGCCCCCCGGCTGTACATACCCGGGGGGTGCCCCGGGCGGGTTTGGTTTTTTGGGGCGGGGCGGGACCCCCCCACCCCCCGGGCGGGGGGTCCGTGGGGGGGGGGGGGGCCGGGGCCGGGCGCCCCCCCCCCCCGCCGGGCGGGGTGCCCCCGGGGGGGGGGGGGGGGGGGGCGGGTGCCGGCGCCGGGGGTCCCCCGCTTCCGGGGCCGGGGGGGGGGCGCGCCCGCGGCCCCCCCCCCCCACCCACCCTCAGTTCCCCGGCGCGCGGTCGTTCCGGTAGACCTCGCCGCCCTTCATCACGAAACGGACGCGGCGAACCGCGGTGATGTCGTCGAGCGGGTTGCCCGCGACGGCCACCATGTCGGCAGCCATGCCCGGCGCGATCGAGCCGATCTGGTCGTCCAGGCCCATCGACTTCGCGTTCACGGACGTCGCCATGGTGAGCACACGCATCGGGTCGGCGTGGACTTCGTTGACGAGGCAGACCATATCCTCGCGTTCACGTCCGTGCGCGCCCGCTACCGCGTCGGTGCCGTAGGTGAGCGTGAGGTTCGGGGTCGCCAGCGCGCGCTTGAAGCCGTCGAGCGCGAGCGTGATGCCCTTCTCCATGGAGGCCTTCCCCTCGTCGTTGTAGTTGCCGATCCCGTCATAGTGGGACCAGTTATCGAGGTAGTTGTGGAAGACCAGCCCGCACTGCGGGTCGAAGATCGTGCCGCGATCGGCCATGAGCTGAAGTGTCGAGTCTGCGACGAAGATGCCGTGCTCGATCTGCGTGCACCCGGCCATCACCGAGGCACGGACCGCCGCGTCACTATGCGCGTGAACGAGCGTGCGCAGACCCTGGGCCTTCGCTTCGCCGCAAAGAGCCTGGAGTTGCGGGAGCGACATGGTCTGCGCGCCCCCGGTCCGGATGCTCTCCGAAGCGAAGATCTTGATGAAGTCCGCACCCTGGCTCTTTCGCGCCCTGATGAGCGCGCGCAGTGAGTCGGGTTGGATGCGCGGGTTCGAGAACGGCTGGAGTGACGTCAGGATACGCGGGCCGGGAATCCGGCCGGAGTTGATCCAGTCGCGTAGGTCCTTGTCCTCCACGGAGCCCGGGCTCTGTATGGTGGTGAAGCCACCCTGCAGCGTCTTCCACGCCTCGCCGGCTGCGGACAACTCGGACTGCACCTCGGTCTCGCCGTCGCCACGCCCGTGCAGCCGGCCCTCCTGGTTGAAGTGCCAGTAGACGTGATCGTGGACGTCGATGAAGCCGGGCAGGAGCGTCATGCCGGTCAGGTCGTACGTGGCGTTCGGCTCCTGGTCGATGGAGACGATCTTCCCGTCCCGCACGACCACGCGCCCGTTCTCCGTGACGTTGCCATTCCCGTCGATGACCCGGCTGGCCCGGATGCTCACGCTGCCGTCCTGCGCCCCGGGCTGTGCTTCGTTGGCCCCTCCGTCCTGCGCGTTCGAGGCCGCCGGCTTCGACATGCACCCGGCGGCGGCCAGCGCGACGATCGCGGCGGCCGTGAGCCGCGTCCTGGCTTTCAACGTGTTCTTCGCGGTGTTCTTCATCGTGGCCCTCATCATGCGCTTGGTCGTGATTTTCATCGTGCACCTCGTTCGTAGGTGACCTTGCCGCCGACGATCGTATAGACCGCCTGCGTTCCCAGGATCTGGTCCGGTGCGACCGTCGTGATGTCACGCGACAGCACCGCGATGTCCGCCATCATGCCGGGCGCGAGCTTGCCCTTCTCGTTCTCCTCGAAGGCCGCGAACGCACCGTTGGTCGTGTACGTCTGGAGCGCCTGTTGGCGGCTGAGCGCCTCGTCCGGGTAGAAGAGCGCGTCGTGGCCGACCTCCTTGCGCGTGACCGTGCACTGGTAGGACGCGAACGGATCGATGTTCTCGACCGGCACGTCGGTTCCGTTGGTCACGACGACCCCCTCATCCCAGAGCGTCTTCCACATGTACGCGCCTTCCTTCGCCCGCTGTTCGCCCAGGCGAGGCGTGACATAGGGCGCGTCGGAGCACGCGTGGATGCCCTGCATCGACGCGATCACGCCAAGCTCGGCGAAACGGGGAATGTCCTGGGGGCTCAGGTGCTGGGAGTGCTCGATGCGCCACCGAAGCGTGTCGCCCTGGACACCCGGCTCCTGGAAGACCTGCTGGAAAACGTCGAGCGTTTCCCGGTTGGCCCGGTCACCGATCGCATGGACGGAAATCTGGAACCCGTTCCGGAGCCCGATTTCCGCGATCTCCTTGATGCGGTCCATCTTCGTGACGTTCAGTCCCGTGCTGTTCGGGTCGTCCGAGTAGGGCGCGAGCATCCAGGCGCTACGCGACCCGAGCGCCCCGTCGGACGTAATCTCGCCGATGGCACGCACCGTCAGGTGGCCGTTGCCGTAGTCCACCATGCGATGGGCCGCGAGGTTCTGTTCGTTTGCCGCAGTGACCTCCCCCTGGTCCACCAGGATGTACAGCCGGATCGGGAGTCCGCCCTCGTCGACAATCTTCTTGATGCGGTCGACGGTCGCGAGCGACTCACCCATGTCCTGGAAGCTCGTCACGCCGTTCTCGAGCGCTTCCTGCGCGGCGAGGTGCACCTGATCGCGGAAGTTGGCCTCCACCTGCTCCGGCGTACGGCTCGCGCGAGCCTCATCTAGGGCGCGCCGGACCAGCCCGCCCGCCGCGTCCACGAGGATCCCCGTCGGCTTGCCGCTCGCATCCTTGATGACCTCGCCGCCCGACGGGCTCGGGGTGGATGCCGTGATTCCGGCCGCCTTCAGCGCCGCCGCGTTGGCGATCGAGGCGTGGCCGCTCGCGTGCGTCAGAAGCACGGGGTTGTTCGGGGCCGCTTGGTTGATGAGGTCGTTGGTCTGGAAGCCCGCAACGACGCGGCCAGGCGACTCGTCCCACTTCTCCTGATGCCAGCCGCGTCCGAGGATCCATTCGCCGGGCTGGGCGTTGGCCGCGGCCGCCTTCACCAGTTCGGCGATCTGCTGCCAGGAGTGGGTAGGCATCAGGTCGAGTTGCTGTAGGCCGCTGCCGAGCCCCATGAAGTGCCCGTGCGATTCGATGAAGCCCGGCATAGCGAACTTGCCGTCGAGATCGATGACGCGCGTTGCGGATCCCACGTACTTGTCGATTTCGGCGTTCGTTCCCAGGGCGACCACGGTGTCACCTGCGATGGCTACCGCCTGGGCCTCCGGGTGGGACTCATCCATGGTTGCGATCTTGCCGTTCCGCAGAACGAGGTCGGCCGGAGGGGCGCTCGGTCCGCAGCCCGTGAAGGTCGCGGCGAGGAGTACGGCGGTGGTGATGCGTGTACGGCTCATGGTCAGATTTTGTGTCGGGGAATCAGGTCGAACAGCCGGTACGACTTCGACGGCAACCTTGAGGATGCAACGGAGACGACTTTTCTGCCACCGGTGAGGGTTCCATGGCGTGGCTTCCGGAGACGGCAGGCGTCGAGGCGCGCGCGTCCGGCCGGGGCCGTCCGGCTGGCGACCGCGGACCCGGCGGCGCACTTTTCGGCATGGACAATCCGCACGTGCATCCCGAGATCGAGCCGTACGCGTCCGGCACATTGGACGTCGATGCCCCCCACCGCCTGTACTGGGAGGAGTGCGGTACTCCGGACGGCCTCCCGATCGTATTCATCCACGGTGGGCCGGGAGCGGGATGTTCGCCTTTCGACCGTCGCTTCTTCGATCCCGCTCGCTTCCGGATCCTCCTGCTCGACCAACGCGGAGCGGGACGCTCGACACCGCACGGCGTGCTGGAGGGCAACGATCCTGATGCGCTCGCCGCCGACTTCGAGCGCCTTCGCCGGGCGCGTGGGATCGAGCGCTGGCACGTCTTCGGAGGATCATGGGGAAGCACGCTCGGGCTGCACTACGCCGAGACGTACCCGGACCGGGTGCTGAGCCTGGTGCTGCGCGGCATCTGGCTCATGCGTGACGAGGAGATCCACTGGTGGCTGTATGACCTGGGCCAGATCCAGCCGGAGCTCTGGCGCGGTTTCGTGGAGCAGGTACCGGAGGCCGAGCGCGACGACCTGCTCGAGGCGTACTGGCGGATCCTCACAGGGGACGATCGCGAGCGGGCGTTGGCCGCCGCAAAGGCCTGGAGCGTCTACGAAGCTTCGAGTTGCACGCTCCTTCCGGATCCGGAATTCGCGGACGCGTTCTCGGAGCCCGGGATGGCGTGGAGCCTCGCCCGCCTGGAGGCGCACTACTTCCGCAACGTGCGCTTCCAACCCGACACGCAACTCCTCGACCGGATCGACCGCATCCGCCACATCCCGGCGTTTGCCGTGCATGGTCGCTATGACCTCGTCTGTCCCGTGAAGAGCTACGACGACCTGCGGCGCGCCTGGCCTGAACTGGACGGGGTCGTGGTGCCCGATGCCGGACACTCGTCGCACGAGGCCGGCATCACGCGGGAGTTGGTTGCCGCGACGGCTCGCATCGCCGCCACGGGGGTGCCAGTGAGGAGTGGGGTGGGCGACGCCGTGTGAACGGGGTGGCGACGCCCGTGTGAGCGGACGCCGGCCCCACCCCACATCCCCTTACTCCAGTTCGTCGGCGCTCTGGATGATCTTTCCGGCCAGGCCGTACGCGACGGCCTGCTCCGCATCGAGCCAGAAGTTGCGGTGTGTATCGTCGACGATCCTTTCCAGGGGCTGACCCGTCCGCTCCGCGAAGACGCGGTTCAGGCGCTCCCGCATCTTCACGATTTCCTTGGCCTCGATGGCCAGGTCGGACGCGGAGCCCCGGCTTCCGCCGGCGGGCTGGTGCAGCAGGAAGCGCGTGTTCGGCAACGCGAAGCGCTGGTCCCTCGGGACGGCCACGTAGATCAGCGCGCCGGCGCTCGCGACCCACCCGGTGCCGACCATGCGCACCGGCGCCTTGATGAAGCGGACCATGTCGTGGATAGTATCGCCCGACTCGACGTGACCCCCCTGCGAGTTCATGAACACCGTGATCGGGTCGGCCGACTCGTTGGACAGGGCCAGGAGCTGACCCATCACCTCGGCGGCCAGCTTCTGGTCGATCTCTCCGCTGATGATCAGCATCCGGGACCGGAAGAGCCGTTCGCGGAGTCCCACGGTCCACTTCGTCGACGATGGGCGCTGATCCGCCTCGTTTTCGTCGTCGTCGTCATCGTCCTCATCACCGTCGCCGGCCATGCGTGGGTCCATGGGGCCCAGGGCGCTCGACGTGTCCCAATCGGTACGGCGGTTGGTCATGCTCATTCCTTTCCTTGTTCCGGCGAAGGCTCCGCAGGGGTTTTTCCTACGCTACCCAGACCGTCTTGATGTTCGTGAATTCGTGCATGCCGAGCGGCGACAGCTCCCGACCGTAGCCGCTCTCCTTGATTCCCCCGAAAGGTAGCCGCGGATCCGACTTCACGATGCCGTTGACGAAACCACAGCCGGACTCGATGAGGTCGGCGGCGATCCGCTCACCTTTCGCGGCGTCGCCCGTGTACACGGCGGCACCCAGCCCGAACACCGTGTCGTTGGCGATGCGCACGGCGTCGTCCTCATCCCTGGCGCGAATGATCGTCGCGACCGGCCCGAAAAGCTCTTCGCTCCAGGCGGGCATGTCCGGTGTGACGTCGGTCAGCACTGTGGGGGGATACCACGCGCCGGGCCGATCCGGGATCTCTCCGCCCAGCGCGAGGGTTGCGCCGGCCCTGACGGAGCGCACCACCTGGTCGTGCAACTCGTCCCGCAACTCCATGCGCGCCATGGGGCCCAACTCGGAGTCCGCCTCCATGGGGTCGCGCATTTCGATGGCGCGCATCCGCGCGATGAAGCGTTCGGTGAACGCGTCCACGACCTCCTCGACCACGATGAAGCGCTTGGCCGCGATGCAGCTCTGGCCATTGTTGATCATCCGTCCCTTTACACAGGAAGTCACGGCGGCGTCCAGATCGGCGTCCGCCAGCACCACGCTGGGGTCGCTCCCGCCCAACTCGAGCACGCATTTCTTGAGTGCGCGACCTGCCCGCTCGGCTACGCTCTTGCCGGCGCGGACGCTTCCCGTCAGGCTCACGCCCCGGATCAACGGATGGCCGATGAGTTCACCCGCCTCCTCGGTGCCGATGTACACGCTGCGGAACAGATCCTCGGGGAAGCCGGCGTCCCGGAAGAGCTTCTCCAGCGCCTTTGCGCACCCCGGTACGCTCGGCGCGTGTTTGAGCAGGCCCGCATTCCCGGCGGCCAGCGCGGGGGCGGCAAAGCGGATCACCTGCCAGAACGGGAAGTTCCACGGCATGATCGAAAGGATCACGCCCAGGGGCTTGAAGGTCCAATAGCTTTTCGACGCGTCGGTCGCGGCCGTGACCGGGGCGAGGAAGTCCGCTCCGTGCTCGGCGTAGTAGTCCGTGGCGGTAGCGCACTTCGCGGCTTCGCCGATGCCCTGCGACAGCGGCTTGCCCATCTCCAGCGTCATCAGGCGGCCGTATTCGTCCTTCCGTTCATGCAGGAGCCGGCTGACCTCCCGGAGCGATTCAGCCCGTCGAGCGAACGGTGTGTCCCGCCACGCGAGATGCGCGGCGTGGGCGCGCTGAACGATGTCCTCGAGCTCCTCCGGCGTGGTGAGCGCATGCTCCGAGATCGTCTCTCCGGTGGCCGGGTTCGTAGCCGTGTAGCTCATCGGGGGTGTTCCTCGTTGGTGATGCGTAGGCGAGCGGCCCGCAGGGACCGATGTCGGCCTACCCCAAGTTGGGCCGACGGTGTCATGAGCGAACCTCCGCCTCCTCACGGGTAGTACGTCGCGACACGCCCACGTAACGCCCGGAGTTTCTCCTGACCCTTCCGCTCTCAGTACTCGATCTCGTTCCCGCGAGCGGGGACGATGGTGGCTCCGACGCGATCCGCCGGATCGGCGATCTGGCGCATCTGGCCGACCGTCTCGGGTACACCCGCTACTGGATCGCAGAGCACCACAACATGCGCAGCCTGGCGTGCCCGGCGCCGGAGGTACTCATCGCGCACGTGGCGGCGCTGACAGAGCGGATCCGCGTCGGTTCCGGCGGCGTGATGCTTCCGAACCACGTCCCGCTCCAGGTCGCCGAGCGCTTCCGTACGCTGGAGGCGCT
>JBBSOM010000124.1:0-7132 GCA_038259715.1 Longimicrobiales bacterium | reverse complement strand
GACGCTCGCCGAACTCCAGCAGGGGATGGAGTCGGGGAAGTGGACGTCCGAGCGCATTACGCAGCTCTATCTCGATCGCATCGAGCTCCTGGACCGGAAGGGTCCGCGGCTGCGCGCGGTCATCGAGACGAACCCGGAGGCCCTCGACATCGCCCGCCAACTCGATCAGGAGCGGAAGGGCGGAAACGTTCGTGGGCCACTCCACGGGATCCCGATCCTGCTGAAGGACAACGTCGATACCGCCGACAAGATGCAGACCACCGCCGGATCACTCGCGTTGGAGGGCCACCATGCGGCCACCGACAGCACCGTGGCGGAAAAACTGCGCGCGGCGGGAGCGATCCTGCTCGGCAAGGCCAACCTGTCGGAATGGGCGAACTTCCGCTCCACGAATTCGTCGTCGGGATGGAGTGGGCGCGGGGGCCAATGCGGCAACCCGTATGCGGTGGACCGGAACCCATGCGGCTCGTCCGCGGGCTCGGGCGCGGGCGTGTCGGCCAACTTCTGCGCCGCCGCGATCGGCACAGAGACCAACGGCTCAGTGGTGTGTCCCTCGTCGATGAACGGTGTGGTGGGGATCAAGCCGACGGTCGGGCTGGTGAGCCGGGCCGGCATCGTACCGATCGCGCATTCGCAGGACACGGCCGGTCCGATGGCCCGCACCGTAGCGGATGCCGCAGCCGTGCTGGGGGCGCTCACGGGGGTGGATCCGCAGGATCCGGCGACGGCCGATTCGGACGGGCACTCCTACACGGACTACACCCAGTTCCTCGACGAGGGCGCCCTGTCGGGTGCGCGTATCGGCGTGGACCGGAGCACGTTCGGGTCGGATGCGCGCGTCGACGACCTCATGGAGCAGGCGCTGCGCGTCATGGTCTCGGCGGGCGCGACGATCGTGGACCCGGCCAGCATCGAGACCCGTGGCGAAATGAACCGGCCGTCCGGGCTCGTCCTCCGTTACGAATTCAAGGCCGACCTGAACAAGTACCTGGGCGAGCACGGCGCGCCGAACGGCATGGCGTCTCTGGCCGACATCATTGCGTTCAACGAGAAGGAGCGGCAGCGGGAGATGCCGTTCTTCGGCCAGGAGATCATGGTCCAGGCCGAAGCGCTCGGGGACCTCGACACACCCGAGTACGTGCGAGCGCTGAAGGAGATGCATCGGCTGTCCCGTGCGGAGGGGATCGACAAGGTCATGGACGCGCACTCGCTCGACGCGATCGTCGCACCCACCGCGCGAATGGCGTGGTTGACGGACCTGGTGAACAACGGCGGATCGAGCGCGGGCAGTTCAGGGGCCGCGGCCATCGCCGGATACCCGAGCCTGACGGTGCCCAACGGCTATGTCATGGGGCTCCCGGTCGGCATCCTCTTTTTCGGACGAGCATGGAGCGAGCCGACCCTCATCAAGCTCGCGTACGCCTATGAGCGTATGACCATGCACCGGGTCGCGCCGAAGTTGCCGCTCACGTTGGACCTGCGAGACTCGGTGTTGTAGGCGAGCCTCATAGCGCGACCTCATTCATAGCGCGACGCCTGGATCCAGTGATCCGCGCGGGCCCATGCGGTCTCGAACTCGGCGTGCACGGAGTCGGCCGCCGCCGCCCGGCCCTCCGCGCGTAGCGCCTGCTCGAGCCCGAACAGGGACCAGCCGTTGTGGGGGTGGTCGTCGAGCGAGCCGCGGTAGACCGCTTCCGCCTCCGCGGGCCGTCCGGCTTCCAGCAATGTCGCTCCGAGCCAGTGGCGCGCCGTGAAGTTGAGCGGTTCGGGCTCGTCGTAGCCGAACGTATCCTCCAGCGCGACCGCGGCGGTCTGCACGCGCACGGCGCCGTCCAGGTCGCCTTCTTCGCGTAGGATCTCCCCTTCGAGGATGCCGGCGACCACGCCGAGGAGGTCCTTCGCGGGGTGGCCACGGAACTGCGTGTCCGGATCGTCTGCGATGGCCCGCTTCACGCGCGCCAGGTCATCCTTCGCCTGGGCCATGTCGCCCGTACGGAGGTGCGCGTAGCCCCGGCCGAAGTCCCAGAAGCCGCGAAAGACCGTCCCCTCGGGCGCGTCGCGCAGCTCGAGGATCTCGTCGAAGCGCCCGAAGCGGAGCAGTGTGAGCACGTGATAGAACTGGCCGCCGTCCTGGAGTTTGCCGTAGTCCTTGCCGGCCTGGATCGCGATGGCGCCCTGGCCGTCGTACGAGGCCGCGAAGAGCAGCATGTGCAGGTTGTGCGACGGGTAGATGGCGAAGCCCAGCCCCTGGGCTGCCTTCTGGTCGGAATGCCACGCCTGGATGTTCGCCCGTACGGCGTCGCCCCACCGGCCGACGCGGTTGTACGTGTGCGACGGCATATGGTTGATGTGGCTGGCGCCCGGGATCTCGTTGCCCAGGAGGTCCGCGCACGCCTCGGCGCGCTCGGGCTCCGTCGACATCTCGGTGGCGTGGACGTAGAGGTGACACGCGCCCGGGTGCGTGATGTCTCGCGCCAGCGCGTCCTCGAAAACGGACATGATCCGCTGGATATCGGGCTGGGTCAGGTCGTAGGGGCCCCGTCGGGGCTGGAGCAGCATCAGGGACTCCCCGTACAGCGTGGCGACGTCGAGATCCTCAGGGAAACGGGCGTGCACCTCCCCGATCGCTTTGGAATAGGCCAGGTCCAGCTCTTTGCGCCGGTCGGCGTCGTGGGTCGCCTCGTAGCGGACGGCCATGGCGTCGATCATCGCGCGTTCCACCGGTGTGGTGTGCCCGTCTTCGAGCGCGATGGCCTTCTGGATCGCGGCGTAGGCGCGAGGCGCGTCCGCCGTGCCCATGCCGCCATTCAGGTAGGGTCCCCACGCCCATGCCTCCCCGAAGAAGCACATCGCGCACTCCGGGTCGCGCTTCTCCGCTTCGCGAAAGGAGTGGGCGGCCTCCGGCGGCGTGAATGCGTACAGGAGTTGGATGCCCTGGTTCCAGTACGCTTGAGCGTCGGCCGACGTGGTGGTCACGGGGCGGCCGAAGGGCCCGAGGGCGACGGACGTCAACGGCATGGGATCATCGAAGCCGGCCGGGTAGTGGGGCTCCGGCGTTTGCGCGCGGGCAGCCCCCGTCATGGTCAGCAGGAGCGTGGTCGAGGCGGTGAGCACGAAGGCTGGGACGCGCGGCATGGAAGCTCCAGAAAGGGGTCGATCGCGGCGCCAATCTGGCCGACCGGAGGCGCGGCGTCCAGCGCGCTGCCGGGCGGAGGCTCGCCGCATGGCCGGGCCTGGGGTCGCTCGCGGGTCGGGACGCGGGGCTGGCCCCGCGCGGTGGCGTCCCCCACGTTGCCGCACCTGCCGAACCCCCTCTCAGGAGCATGACGGTATGAGTCGTCGCGACGGACGCCTTTCCCGCCGCGCGTGGCTGGCCGCCACGTCGGGCGCGGTGGCCGCGGGGTTGGTACGCACGCGCTTCGACGCTGTGGACCTCTCCGCGCAGGAGGCGCCTCCTGCGCCCACCGCCGTCGGGGGCCTGGTCTCGGAACTCGGGTCGCGCGCACCTGGTGAGGAACTGCGTAGGCTCCCGAGCGCCGCCCTCCTGTCCTCGTCATCCCGGTCGCCGATCCATCTGCTCGAAGGGACCATCACCCCCGCGGACCTGCACTTCGAGCGCCACCACGGGGGCATTCCGGCTGTGACCGCCGAGGCGTACGAACTCCTCATCCACGGGATGGTCGAGCGTCCCACCGTGTTCCGCCTCAACGATTTGAAGCGATTTCCGGCAATGTCGCGCCTGGCGTTCCTCGAGTGTTCGGGCAACGGTGGCGCAGGGTACAACCCGAATGCGCCGGGTACCCTCACAGCCCAGCAGATCGACGGCTTGTTGAGTACCAGCGAGTGGGTGGGCGTGCCGCTCGCGACGCTCCTGCGGGAAGTCGGGGTGCGTCCGGGCGCCTCGTGGTTGCTCGCGGAGGGTGGGGATGCATCCCACCTGGCGCGCAGCATTCCGATCGACAAGGCGTGGGACGACGCGATGGTCGCATACGGCCAGAACGGTGAGGCCGTCCGCCCCGAGCAGGGCTATCCAGCGCGGCTCTTCCTGCCGGGGTGGGAGGGCAACACGAACGTGAAATGGCTGCGCCGCATCGAGGTCACGGACCGGCCCACCATGACGCGGGAGGAAACGTCCAAGTACACGGATCCGCTCGACGACGGCACCGCGCCGCAGTTCAGCTTCGTCATGGACGCGAAGTCGGTGATCACCTTTCCCACGTATCCGTACGCCTTGCCCGACCGCGGCTTCTGGGAGATCCGCGGCCTTGCGTGGAGCGGGCGTGGGCGCATCCGCCGCGTGGACGTGAGCACGGACGGGGGCCGCACCTGGGCGAGGGCCGAGGTGCAGGGTCCCGTTCTGCCCCAATGCACAGTGCGTTTCCGGCACATCTGGGAGTGGAACGGGCGGGAGTCCATCCTCATGAGCCGGGCGGTCGACGAGACCGGGTACACGCAGCCGACGTATGCTCAACTGGTCGAAGCGCGCGGCGCACGCACCGCGTACCACCAGAACAACATCCGCCCCTGGAAGGTCGGCACCGACGGCGGGGTCACCTTCGCCCTCGGAGACACGGTATGATGGGCGTCAGCGGGGGCGCGCGCGCGGGCGGCGGCGAGGGCGAGGGAATGGCCGGATGGGGCGGCGGCCGGCCGCGGGGCAGGGGAATGGCGCGATGGGTCGCCGGGCGCGCGCTCCCACCCGTGGTGTTCGTGATGTTCGTGGTGCTCGTTCTGGCGGCGTCGTGTTCGCCCGCCGATCCGCTTCCGGACCGCGAATCGGCTGCTGCGAGCCCGGCGGCGTCTGCGATGTCCACACCGACGATGTCAGCGCCGGCCGGGTCCGGCGGCGCGAGCGTCGAGCCCACGAACGTTGGGCCTCCGAGCGTCGGGCCCGGCCGTTTCGCGTTCGGCACACCGGCAAGTCCAACGCGTATCGCCCTCTGGGACATCGACGTTCGGCCCGACGGTGTGGGACTGCCGCCCGGCCGCGGGACGGTTGCCGAGGGAGCCACGGTCTTCACGTCGAGGTGCGTCGCGTGCCATGGGCCCACGGGGTCCGAAGGCCCCTTCGACATGCTGGTCGGCGGCGAGCCGTGGGGCAGCCGGGAAGCGCCCCGCCGCAAGACGATCGGCAACTACTGGCCGTACGCCACCACGTTGTATGACTACATCCGGCGGGCGATGCCGCAGGACGCGCCGGGTTCGCTCTCGGCTGACGAAACCTACGCGGTCATCGCGTGGTTATTGGCGAGGAACGGCATCGTTCATGACGACGTGGTCATGGACGCCGCGTCGCTCCCCGCCGTGGTCATGCCGGCGCACGGCCGTTTCGTGCCGGACGACCGACGGGGCGGCGCGGAGGTCCGGTAGCACCGCCGGGCCCGACCACGTTCGACAGCGTCTTGGGCTGCTACCGCCCCATCACCGACGCGCGGTAGTCGAGCGGCGGATCGCGGTCGCCGAGCAGGGGTTCGTACTTGAAGTCGGCGCCGCGAAGGCGCACGAACTCGGCGTGGATGGCCGCCACCTTCGACGCATCCGACAACAGGTCGATCGCGCTGAACGCGAGCGTCTTGGCCGCCACCATCATGCCCTTGACGCCGATGCTCGTCCCGCCGGCCGCGACGGCCTGCCATGAGTGCGCGGCGGTGCCGGGCACCCAGGTCGCGGCGGACATCGTGCTGGTCGGCACCGTCCAGCTCACGTCGCCCGCGTCCGACGAAGCGTACGTGCGCTCCTCTTCGAAGGGCTGGATCTTTGCCGCGCTGGCGATCGCGGGCTCGGCGGGGAGCTGGGCTTTGAGCGTCTCGGCAAACTGTTCCTCTTTGGCGTCGTACGTCACGCCGCCGACCTGCTGCAGGTTCCTGTACACCAACTCCTGGAGGGAAACCACAGGAAGTCGCGAGTAAGCGCCGCCGATGACTTCGTAGTCCACCGTCGTCCCGGTCCCGGCCGCGGCGCCTTCGGCCGCTTTGACCAACCGGTCGAAGATCGCGCGCACGGTCTCGGGGTCGGGGTGGCGCACGTAGTAGTACGCCTCGGCGTAGTCGGGCACGACGTTGGGAGCGCTCCCACCGGACGTGATCACGTAGTGGATGCGCGTCTCCTGCGGTACGTGCTCCCGCATCATATTTGCCATGTAGTCCATGGCTTCGACGCCGTCGAGCGCGGAGCGGCCGCGGTCAGGGGCGGCCGCCGCATGCGCGCTGGTGCCGTGGAAGCGGAACTTGGCCGACTTCACCGCGAGGTTCGAGCCCGGGCTCGCGCCGTTGCGGTCACCGGGGTGCCAGGACAGCACGACGTCCACGTCGTCGAACAGACCGGCCCGAACCATGTAGACCTTGCCCGACCCACCTTCTTCGGCGGGCGTGCCATACAAGCGGATGGTACCGCTCTTTCCGGATGTCTTCAGCCACTCGGCCGTGGCGATCGCCGCAGCCGACGAGGCGGTGCCGAACAGGTTGTGGCCGCAGGCGTGACCGGCCGCCTTGCCCTCGATGGGGCTCCGCTCGGGGACGCGGTCCTGGTTGATGCCCGGGAGGGCGTCGAACTCGCCGAGCAGGCCGATGACCGGCTTGCCGCTCCCGTACGTCGCGACGAACGCGGTCGGGATGCCGGCGACACCGCGCTCCACGGTGAAGCCGTGCGCTTCGAGTTCGTCCGTGAGAAGCGCCGAACTCTGCGTCTCCTGATAGCCGACCTCGGCCAGGTCCCAGATCTTCATGGCGATGTCCGAGAACTCCTGCTGGCGCGTGTCCAGGAAGGAGGCCACGTCTGCCTTGGTCATCTGGGCGGAAAGCGGGGCAGAGAACGCGCACGCGGCCGCGGCGATACAGAGGGCGCGGGCCAGGGTGCGATGGGTCGAAAGGGGGTGTGGCATCTGCGCTCCGTCCTTACCGGCCGGCGGGGGATCGATGATGGTGCGGAGAGTAACCGGGCCGATCAACGAGATCAACGAGATCAACGCGACGGGGCGACCCGCGACGCTCCCGCCCCCGGGCCCCACCCCGAAGGGCCGCCATCCTCGGTGCACTCAACCCGACTCCGTGCGGCCGCCGCGATGCCCGAAGTAGCGATAGAGGCCCTCGACGCCGACCGCGAGGACGACCATACCGCCCAGGATCCCGAGGCG
>JBBSOM010000123.1:0-7168 GCA_038259715.1 Longimicrobiales bacterium | reverse complement strand
GGACGCGGGCGCCGTGGGCCTCAAGTTCGAGGCGGCGTACCTCCGCTCGCTGGACTTCGCCCCGGCGGATGCCGGCGAGGCGGCGGCGATCTACGCCCGCTACTCGGAAGGAGGCACGCCCACCCACGACGAGTACACGCTGCTGGAGAACCACCTCTTCAAGGTCATCGCGCGGGATGCCGGGGAGCTGGAGCTGACCGTGCAGATCCACGCCACAGAGGGATTCGGCGGCTACTACTCCGAGTGGGGAACGTCACCCCTGCTCCTGGAGAGCGCCTTCAACGATCCCGACCTGCGGGGCACCAACTTCGTCATCACGCACGGCGGGTGGCCCCGGGTCCGGGAGACCCTCACGCTGTTGGGCAAGCCGAACGTGTACGCCGACATCTCCATGATGGACCTGCTCGCCGAGCCTCGGGCGCTGGTCGACGCGCTCCGTCTCTGGCTGGGCGAGTGGCCGGAGAAGGTGCTCTTCGGCTCCGACGCCTACGACGGAGGTGATGCGCAGGGGTGGGACCAGGTGCTGTGGGTCGCATCGCGGAACGCCCGTCGCGCCCTCACCGTCGCCCTCGACGGCATGGTGCGCGACGGAGAAGTGACGCCGGAGCGCGCCAGGGACATCGCGCGCATGGTGCTCCGCGACAACGCGGTGAAGGTGTATCGTCTGACGCTGCCCTGAGGAGGAGGGTGTCCGGCGATGCTGTGTGTGTGAGGGGGCGGCGCCCGGTCACACGGCGGTTCCGGGTGTGCGGCATCCGCGTAAAATGGTTGCCGGAGTTGTATGCACCGAGTAGCGTAAACGCATCGCCCCTCCGCGTGATCGTTCTGGCCTCGTGAGCGCAGACCTCCGTCCGCGTCTCGTCAGACCGCTCAATGGAGGAGGTCCCATGCACTCACGCCGCATCCCCGGCGTTACCATCCTGGGCCAGGCGACCTGGCGGCTCGGCGCCAACGTAGGCGGCCAGAGCGTTCAGGTTCAGGTTGGCTCGGCCGGCCCGGTGACCTTCGAGGGCATGGCGACGGCTCCGGAGGTAACGGCCGTGACGTTGACGCCGCAACTCGACACGTTGACCGCGATCGGAACGAGCGTGCACCGTCGCTCATCGCTCACGAGGTGACGCACATCCTGCAGAACACGCAGCGGGTGTTCGGCAACGCGGGCAACAAGGCTACCTGGGAGGCCGGGGGCGGGGCGACCCTCGCCGAACAACTCGTCGGCTTCCGAGCCCTCAGGCAGGCGTCGGGGCAGGACCTCGGCTACACGGTCTGGAATGCCAACCGGTCCTGGTACTCCAACTTCATCGACGACCTGGCGAACTACTTCGGATACTCGAGTGCGGGCCATGTCACGGGCGCCCCCGAGCAGTGTTCCTGGCTGGGCCTGGAGAAGGACGGCAACACGGGGCCATGCCGGAACGGACGGGCGCCATACGGGGTGCCGGCCACCCTTCTGCGTTACGTGCTCGACGCATACGGCCGACGTACCCGGCCGGGGAAGCCGCATTGATGCGCCAACTCACCGCGTCTCCCCAAGCCGGCTTCGCCACGCTGACCAGTGCGTCCAGCGAGTCGAAGGAGAAGCTCCTGTCGTTCTTCGGCGCCACGCTGTGGGGCGACGGCACGTACGCCAACCTGCTGACCTCGTGGAACCTGAATGACATCTTCAGTCACCTGAACCCGCCGGCCCGCTTGCAGACCTACGCGAGCGGTTCGGCGGCACCCTCGCTGTCCGCGTCCGTTCGCGGGGGCTCCGACGCATACCTGGCGTGGACCCCACCCACCAACCATGCGCCGACGAGCCTCCGGATCCGGACTCCCGGCGGTTCGGCGCTTCCCTCGCATATGACCCTGTGGATCTGGAGATACCAGTGAGGTCCCAGGTCCTGCTGACCCTGTTCTTCGTGGGGTGCACGGGAGGCCCTGGGCCGGGAATGGTCGCCGCCGCGGCACGGTCGACCAGCGTGACCGGTCGGGTGGGCACGGAGGGCACGGTCACGACCGTGCTACAGCCGGAAGGGCGCGCGCCGGTGCGCCTCGTAGGGCCCCAGGCCGCGCGCGTTCGTATGCTGAGCCACGCAATCGTGATCGTATGCGGGAGCCGCGCTTCCGCGAACGCCCCGTTGTCATGGAGTCGTTCGAGCTACGCCAGGTCGACGGTATGCAGGCCTACCTCGGCAGCCTGCGGGTCGTCGGGGGAGAAACGGTCCTCGATCCGGGGTCGGGCCGCGCGCCGATCCCGCTCGGGGAGGTGCCGGACGAACTCGCCGGTGGGTCGGAAGGGCTGGTTTGGGTCGCCGGGTCGTGGGGCGGCGGGGTGTTCTTGGTCGTGTCGTTCGGGATGCTCGCCGTTATCTCTCGCGCCTGGCTGATCAGCCGTAGGCGAGTAATTTTCCCACTTGCGTGACGTTTCCGAGTCCGGCCTTCACCTCGGCTTCGACCTTCTCCAGGTACTGGGTCGTCTTCCGATCGTAGTACCGCTCGCCGCAGGTCTGGCATACGGGCGTACGTACCGCGACGTGGAGAAGGTCGGAACCTACCTCGATCAACTCCTTAACTTCACGGATCTCGATATTCTCTCCGTGACAAACCACGCATTTCATGGCGCCCTCCGTTGGCGGAACTCCTCGTCCCAGCGATTCGGGTCCGGCTCGTACACCGTGATCACGATCAGCTTGTCATCCTCTGGGACGTACGCGCACACGACATGCACCGGTCGACCCTCCTCAGTGCGGCCCAGCACCAAGACGCTCGGATAAGGCCGATCTTCCGGGTACTCCTCAATAATGCTACACCTCGTCGCCGCTTCATACACTTGCTGATCCGGGATAGGGCCGAATTCCTCGATCCGCATCTCACGGCGGGCATGCCGCGAATACAGGACGCGATCCTCCGAAAAGCACCGTCGGATCCGCTCCGGCCACTTTTCGTCAGCTATGTGCTACTCCTCAGGCAAGCCACACCAGTATCGAGCGTGGGCATGAGAGAAAACTTGCTGTTACACGCAATGGCGCGATAGAAGAAGATCCCAGAAGCCAGGACGTTGGTGCCCCGACGGCTCTCACTTCTTGGCCCGGACCTCGCGAATCGCCTGTTCAACGTCCTCGGGGGTGAGCCCAGCCACGTCCGCCGATTTCTGGGCCTTGTCCAGCAGGGCCTTGAAGTCACGCAGGTTTGGAGCCTTGAGCGCCTTGAGAACCACAACGTCGCCCTCTCCTATCACGACGAATTGGGCTCCGGCTTCGAGACCGAGGCGCTTTCTGATGTCCTCGGGAATGACGACCTGTCCCTTGGAGGACAGCTTGGTTGTAGCAGGCTGAATCATGGATCTCTCCGAGTGTATTCTTACCGGTAAGATCGCCTGCCCTATGAGGGACGTCAAATCGGCCTTTGGCGCGAGGCCCAGACGTGAGGGTGCGCTCAGCGCTGTCGGGGCATACCAGCAGAAGTGCGGGGCCGGTCCGGAAGCCCTGAGCCGTCAGGCGCCAGCCGAGGGAGGCACTGGGAAGCCAGTTGTGCACTCTATGGTTGAGGCTGCAGGAGGGCGAGGACTTCGGCCGGGGTGACGACCGGAATTGAATCGGAGTCGAAGTCGCGCGTGTTGCGGGTCACGAGGTAATCAGCGTCCGCACTGGCTGCGCAGAGCATCTGAAGGGCATCTTCGAAGTCTGACCAGCCAAGGGCCAAGCCCTTGAGTATGGTGTCCTGGTCTACGGGCGCCACGGAGATGAGGTTGAGCAGGTCGAGGAGCCTGTACGTCGCACGACGTTGCCCGAGCTGTTTCGAAGCGAGGCGGGCCCGGCCCGCACGGAGCATCCCTACCGCCGCCCCAGCACCTCCCGGCACCGCTCCAGTGTCCACTCGTCGACGATGACCGGTGGCCAGGTACCGTCACATGCCCCATCCAACAGGCGTCGCGCTTCGTCACGGGCGCGGACCGCGGTGTCCGCGTCGATCCACCCCCGCCTGAGCGCCTCATCCAGCTCGTCCTCGTCGAGCAGGAGCGTGCTGCCGTCCTGGCGGACCCACACATCGAGGTAGAGGTCCGTGGTGTCCCAGCGGTCACCGTTCAGGATGGGCGGCGTCAGGATGTTGGCATAGAGCCCGGTAAAGGTTCCGTCGGCGCGGTGGAAGCGGCCGATGTCGTGCCACCGGCCAGGAAACGTGAACCACACGACGTCGCTACCCTTTTCCAGAGCTACGCGTCCGTCGATGCGCAGGGGCGGGTCGTAGCCGAGCCCCTCCGCGAGCGTGACCTTCACGTCGTCATGGTCGAGCACGAGCGTCTGATCGAAGACCTGGGTGCGGTCGGGCGGCCGGAGGTAGTGGATGTGGATCAGGGGATGCAGGCTCATGCGCCGCCCGTACCCTCTCCTCGAGCGACCCGCTCCACGAAGACGTCCATGGTCCCGCCGCACACCGCGGGGCTCCAGGTGGTGAAGTCCTCGGTGAGGTCGACCGTGACGCGCTCAGGCACGCCTGTGTCGAGCACGCGGCGCGCCGCCTCGATGACCTCACCCTCGCCGCACCCACCCCCGACCGTGCCGGTGAGTCCCCGTTCGGGGTCGACGAGGAGGCGCGCCCCGACCTTGCGGGGCGTCGAACCCCGCGTGCCCACCACGGTCGCGAGCGCACAGGCGCGCCCGGCCGAGGCGGCCGCCGTGAGCGCCTCGGTGAGCAACCGGTCGTCCTGGTGCGTCATGTCGCGCTCGTCTCCTTGAAGAATCGCTCGGCCACGTGCTCTTGGTCACGCAGCGAAACGCCGGATCCGCCGCGTCGCACCTTCACCAACTCGGCCGCGACGGCCACCGCGATCTCTTCGGGCGTTTCCGCGCCGATATCGAGGCCGACCGGCGCGTAGATGGTGCCCAGGCGGTCGCGCTCGATCCCGTCCGCCAGAAGCTGAACGAAGGTTGCGCGAACCCGGCGCCGGCTCCCGATCATACCGACATACGCGGGCGGGGGATCCTCGGCGAGCACCCGCACCAGGCAGTCGTAGTCGTACTTGTGGCCGCGGGTCACGAGCAGGATGTGCGTACGCTCGTGGAGCGGGACGTCCCTGAATGGGTCGGAGAAGTCGGCCCGCATGACCGCGTGCGCCTCGGGAAAGCGCTCGCGGGTCGCGAAGTCCGGCCGGTCGTCGAGCACCCAGACGCGGTAGCCGAGGTCCGCACCGATGCGCGCCATCGGCCGGGCGATGTGCCCGGCTCCCACGATGATCAGGTCGAGCACCGGGCGTCGCACCTCTACGTAGACTTCGGTCTCGCGATCGAGTCGAACGAGGCCGTCCGCGCGGCGTGGGTCGGCAAGTGCGGCGCGCGCCGCGTCGAGCGCGGTCGTGTCGAGGGTCTGGGCGCCGAGCGTGCCATGGGCGTGTTCCCGTCCTGCCGCATCCACCTCCAGCACGAGCCGACGTCCGGCCAGACGACCCGTCACCGCCAGAAGCGCTGCCGTGCTCCCGCCGCGCTCGACCGTTTCGAGCGTGAGGGCCGCCGCGGCGGCTGCGTCGAGCGTCACCGGGCGACTCGCCCCTGGAAGGCCGCCTGGTACGTGTCGGGCGTGTCGATGTCCAGCACCGCGCCCGGGTCGTCGACGGCGACCAGCGTCGCTTCGTCGAGCCACGTGTGCACCACCGTGCGCGCGCCGCCCTCCAGCGACGGATCCATGAGGGCAGGGAAGAGGGTGCGGCGGAAGAGGGCGGGGTGACCCCGGGCACCGTCGACGGTCGGTATCACGAGCGGCGCGTCGCCGGCGAGAAGGACCTCGACGAGCGTCGCAACCGTTTCCGGCGTGACGAGTGGGTGGTCCACGGGAAGGAAGGCCACAGCCTCCACATCGCCGGCCAGCGCGGCCAACGCAAGCCGCAAGGACGTGATCGGTCCGTCACCCGGATCGGGGTTCTCCAGCACGATCGCGCCGGCGGCCTGCGCCCGACGCGCTTCGTCCTGCTGACCGGGCCCGACCACGACCATGACGGGCTCGCATCCTCCACCCACCAACGCCCCGATCACGGCCGCCAGGAAGGAACGTCCGCCCGCGTCCAGCAGGGCCTTCGACCGGCCCATGCGCGTCGAAGAGCCGGAGCAGGGAATGACGCCCGCGACCCGCGCGAACTGCGCCGACGCCGTATCCTTCGTCCGTCTCCACAACGGACTCATCCGCCGAACGTCTCGTAGAAGCGGCGATCGTCGCGCGCGAGTTCCTCGATCAATGGAGCGGGATCGAACCGGTCACCCAGTTGGTCGCGGAGCGTGAGCGTCCGATCGAGCACTCCACGCGCGTGCAGGCTGTCCGCGAAGCGGAGGAGCCCGCCCCGGAAGGGTGGGAAGCCGGTGCCCATGATCATCGCCAGGTCGAGCTCTCCCGCCGAGGCGACGATTCCGTCCGAAAGGATGCGCGCCGCTTCGTTGATCATCGGCACGATCAGTCGGCGACGGATCGCCTCGGTTGGGATGCGACCCCCCCGCTCGTCCGGGACCGCGCCGCCCAGCGCGTCGTAGATGGACTCGTCGACGCCTTTCTCCTTGCCGTGCTCGTACGTGTAGAAGCCCAGGCCGCCCTTGTGGCCGAGGCGCCCGGTTGCAGCGAGCGCGACAAGCGGAGGCGCGGGAGTCAGGCGATTGCCAAGCGCTTCGTGCATGGCCGTGCCGGCGTGGGTCGATACGTCGATACCGACCTCGTCGATCAGCCGCAGCGGACCCATGGGCATGCCGAAGTCCCGCGCTGCCGCGTCGATCTCCTGGACGGTCGCCCCGTCGTGGAGCAGCCATCCGGCTTCGTTCAGGTACGGCGCGAGGATGCGGTTGACCAGGAAGCCGGGGCCGTCCCGTACCACCACGGGCACCTTCCCGAAACGGAGGGCGAGGGCGTAGACCGTCGCGACCGTCCCGTCCGACGTGGCGGCGCCCCGAACGACCTCGACCAGAGGCATGCGGTGGACCGGGTTGAAGAAGTGCATGCCGCAGAAGAATTCGGGACGCCGGAGCACCTCGGCCATCGCGTCGACGGACAGCGAACTGGTGTTCGTGGCCAGAACACAGTGGTCGGGGATCTCGGCTTCGGTTTCCCGGAGGACGCTTCGCTTCAGGTCGAGCCGTTCGACGATGGCCTCGACGACCAGGTCGGTCGCGCCGAAGCCCGCGTAGTCGAGACCGCCGCTGATCAACTCCAT
>JBBSOM010000122.1:0-7230 GCA_038259715.1 Longimicrobiales bacterium | reverse complement strand
CTCGCCGGCCTGGGAGGCGCCCTTGGGTTGCTGGTGGCGCGGGCGGGCCTGTCCACGGTGCTGGCGCTCAGCCCCGCCACTTTGCCCCGCCTGGACGCCATCCACCTGGATGGCGTAGCCCTCGCGTTTGCGCTGACCCTGACGACGCTGGTGGGCGTGCTCTTCGGTTTGGCTCCGGGTCTGCACCGGAGCGCCGGGCGACCCCAGGCCGTAAGTGGCGTCGGCCGCGGGTTCGCCCGCCGAAGCCGATCGACACGGCGCGTGTTGGTGGTCATCGAGGTCGCTCTGGCCGTCGTGCTCCTCGTCGGCACCGGGTTGATCTTGAGGAGCACGCGGCAACTCTTCTCCCAGCCTATGGGCTTCGAGCCTGAGCAACTGGTCGTGATGCAGATCTACGGCACCGGGCTGGAGCACGGTGATGCGGTGACGCACGACTTCTTCGACCACGCGCTGGACGCAGTGCGTTCCCTTCCGGGCGTGGTGTCCGCAGCCGAGACCACACAGCTCCCGCTCAGCGGCGACCAGGACACCTATGGGGTGACCGTCGTCGGTGGGAACGGCACCGACGGCGCCGATGGAGCCGCGTATCGTTACGCGGTCAGCCCCGGCTACTTCGAGACCCTCGGCATCCCCCTGGTGCGAGGGCGACGCCTGGGCCGCGACGATGTTGCAGGCGCTCCGGCGGCGGCCGTGATCAGCGCGTCGCTCGCCCACCGGCTCTTCCAGGAACGTGATCCCGCCGGGGAACGCATCCACTTCGGACCGGCGGGCCAGGAGCCGTACACGATCGTGGGTGTGGTCGACGACGTGAAGCAGCCCTCGCTCGACACCCAGGACACCGACGCGGTCTACGTGACGGCGCACCAGTGGCATTGGGCCGACCGGGTGCGCTGGATCGTCGTACGCACGGACGGCGACCCGCTGGCCCTGCTACCGTCCCTCCGCCAGGCCGTCTGGTCGGTGGACGCGGACCAGCCGGTGGTTCGTGCCCAGCCCATGGAGGCGGTGGTGACCCGATCGGAGGCGTACCGCCGCTTCGTCCTGGTGGTGCTCTCGGCGTTCGCCCTGGCCGCGCTGGCTCTGTCTGTGGTCGGCCTTTACGGCGTCGTGGCCGGCATGGTCGTGGAGCGCCTACCCGAAATGGGCATCCGTGCGGCCCTGGGGGCCTCCCGGGAGAGCATCGTCGCCCTGGTGTTCCGCCAGGGGATGACCCTGACCGCCGCAGGTGTCGCCGTTGGCGTTTTGGCGTCGTTGGCCGCGACCCGGATCCTCACGAGTCTTCTTTTCCATGTGTCGCGTCTGGATCCGCTCACCTACTGCGCGGTCGTGGGACTCCTGGCCGCCGGATCCGCGTTCGCGTGTCTCCTGCCGGCGGCGCGGGCATCCCGCGTGGACACTGTCGGGATGCTGCAAGCGGAATAGCTAGAGGAGCCGCTAGAGCCCCAGCCAGTAGTTCACCTTGAAGATGAATCGATTGTCCGTGGGCGCGCCGAAAAGAGCGCTGAGGTCCCGGCCGAAATCGAAGTCACCGATGGTGACCTCGTCCGATTGACGGCGCTGCCACACGAGGAAGATCGTGGAGCCGGGCCGGTACTCCCATCGGAGCACCACATTGCCGATGAGTGAACGAAAGTTGAAGTCACCGTCGCCGAAGTCGAAATCGGCCTTGCCGTCGTTGTCGAAGTCGACGTACTGCTCATCGCCCAGACGACAGACTTCCCCACCCACACACCGCACCCCATCGGCGGTCTGCACGGCGGTGCCCGACCGGAAGTCACGGAAGTCGAACGATTGGGGCCGCTGGAGTTGCTTGTACCCCACGAAGTCTCCCGAGGACAACAGCGGCTGCGCGAAGAGCTGGAGGGACAGGTGCGGCGTGAAGGTCCAGTCGAGCCGCGTCTCCATCGAAAGGCTGCGCCGCTCCAGATCCGCGAACAGGTAGCGCGAGCCGTAGGTCGGCGTGTACCCGATCGGGTCGGTCGTCGCTACGTATTGATCCTGCGTTCGTTCGCTCTGGAAGTGCGGGCGCAGCGACAGTACCACGTTGGTCGACGGATGGACGTTCACGTCCGCTCCGACCTCCACCGACCCGCCGTCCCCGAGCGTAGCTCGCTGGAACTGCACATTGGCGCCCCAGTTCACCTTCTTGCGGCGATCGCCGCTCAGTCGGAGCTCCACCTGGGTGTTTCCTGGAGCGCGCATCATCGGTCCGCCACGAGTGGAACTGCGGCTCATCCCGTTCGGGCTGTAAGTGACCTGCACATTCCCGTTCCAGTAGTTGAGCAGTTCCCCCCGTGCCTCGACGCTGACGTTCCCGCGCATGTAGGCGTTCTGCCACGAATCCCACGACCAGAGGTCGTCCAACGCATCGTGGCTGATGTTATGGAAGGTGGAGAAGTTGAAGTTGTAGCTTCGGAACAGGTCGCCTGGCTGGATCTCCCGGTACCCGAGGCGCACCCCGCTGTCCAGACGCTCGGACGAATTCGAGAAACCAAGATCGTTGATCTCGAAGGCCTTGGTGACCTCCGCGAGCCAGACCGATCCAGTCCAGTGCAACCCGCTGCGCCGCTCGAACTGGAGCCGCCACTCGGCACCGGACATCGCCGTCGCGGTGGAGTCCACGCCGAAACGCGTGGCATCCGGACGTTGGAAGTAGTGGTTGCTCGACCGTTGGATGTCCGTGATGGCCTCCTCACTGCCTCGCACGAGGCTCCCCGCCAGGAATCCCCACAGCGCCCACTCACGGTCGTTCCACTGGTGTTCGAAGTTCACACCCGCGTTGAACGCCGTGGACGGCAGGTAGTCGAACGTGCCGGACGTGGGTAGGTCCCGGCGCAAGGCCGTGACGATTCCGCCTACGTTGGACTGGCCTGCACGGAAGTCCTGCTGGAGGGAGACGACGCCGTACTCCGTTCGCGGCTCGACCGGAAAATCACGGATACCTCCATCAGGTAGGAGTGCGTTGCCGCTCTCCGAACCGGTGACCGCCGTGAGCGCCCCGACGGACAGGCCCGACGACGTACGACCTGCGAGCTTGGCCGCGCCCAGTATGGTCGCGTTGGCGGGAACGTCACTGAAGAGTGCGTCGTCGGGGGCGCCGCCGTGCGGCCGACGCCCGATTCGGCGGCTGTAGAAGAGGCTGTTCCGGCCGCCCGACAGGTTGAAGTCGAAGACGCGCGCGTTCTGCACGAAGAACGGGCGCTGTTCCTGGAAGAAGGTCTCGAACGCCGACAGGTTGATCACCGCCGGGTCCGCCTCCACCTGCCCGAAGTCCGGGTTGAACGTGGCGTCGAGCGTGAAAGCCGCGCCCAGACCATAGCTCAGGTCGACACCGACACGCTGCTTCACGGCGCTTCCGTCGAAGAACGGATCGCCCGCCTCCGCGTTCCCTTTGTGCAGGCTGCTCACCACGTAGGGGAGCACCTCGAGGCGTGTCGACCCACGCGCCGCCATGACTCCTTCGAGCGTACCGAACTGGCTCACGGAGCCTTGTTGCAGTCGGGATTGGAGCGAAAAGAACGTCTCCTCCTTGTCGGCGAATCGGGAGCGATGGACGTTCATGCCCCAGACCTGCTCGCCGGACGCCGCCTCGTAACGGATCTGCGACAAGGGGATGCGCATCTCCACGGTCCACCCCTCCCCATCCACCGAGACCGCGGACGTCCACACCGCATCCCACGCACCATCCTGACGTCCGTCATCGTACAAGTACTCGTCGCCCTGAACGTTGGAAGCGCTCACCTTGAACAGATAGCCGGTGCGTTGGTCCCGGTTGGGATCGAACCCGACCTCCACGTAGTCGGCCTGACCGTGACCGTCCCGACGATAGAGCTGGCGCGCGATCTCCTCCGGCTTCGCGTCGTGCATACGTAGTCCGACATAGATGGCGCTCGCATCGAAGAGGACTCGCACGTCGGTGTCGTTTCTGGCCGGTCGCCCTTCGACGGGCTCCCGCTCGATGAAACCGGACGCCACCGGCGCGGCGGCCCACGCGGCTTCGTCGAGCACTCCGTCGATCCTGATCTCCCCCGTACGTTCCCCGGCGGTCAGTGATGGCCTGACGAGTCTCGGGCGAGCGCCCGCGGAGCTCAGGGTGTCACTACTCTGCGCCGCCGCGCCGGTGCCCATTGCGAGAGCCAGGAACGCCGCGCCGAAGGCAGCGCGGCCGACGTCTCCAGCACCTCTCCCGAACCACCCCAACGTCATCGCACACCTTTGTTCAGGAACGCACGAGTCTCGGCGTGCAGCGGGATGGGTGCATCCGCGAGTTGCGCGAGATCGATCTGTTTCGCCATGTCATGGACTTGTTCCAGGGAGACACGGTCGGGGCCCAGAATGTTCAGAAGAGCGTCGACAACGTCGTTGTCCAGATTTTTATCCGCCACGAGCCAGTTCATCATGGCCACGGTTGGGATGGGCGCGTCGACGCCCGGATAGGCGCCCGCCGGGATTTCACCGGCGGAATAATAAGGGTAGCGCGCCTTCAGCTCGACGACCTTGTCGGCCTCGATGGGCAGAAGCCGCATGTGGTTGGTGGTCGTCGCCTCCAGGACCGCGGCAGCGGGAATGCCGACCGACATGATCGCGACGTCGATGGCGCCGTCCGCGAGCGCCGAAGCCGACTCGCTGAACGAAAGGAAACGCGGGTCGATGTCGTCGTAGGTCAGGCCGTAGATTTCCAGAAGTTGGCGGGAGATCTGCTCCGTACCGCTCCCAGCCGAGCCCACGGAGACCCGGAGCCCGCGCACGTCGGCCAACGAGTGGACCTTCGACGACGAGGGTACCACGACGTGCGAAAGATTGGGGTAAAGCGGCGCCACCACCACCAGGTTCGTGTCCGGCGTGGCGAAATCCTGACCGCCCTGGTAGGCCTCGTACGCGGTAACCGAAAGCGTGAAGCCGATGTCGATCTGGCCGGCGATGATCCGCTTCACGTTCTCGACGGACCCACCCGTGACCTCCGCCGTGTACTGACGCGATGGGTCGGCCACCGAGAGCCGGTTGGCCAGGGCGCCTCCCAGCGGATAGTAGACGCCCCCGGTGCCGCCCGTGCCGATCGACAAGAAGCGACGAGGGGCGGCGCCATCTCCGCCTCCGGAACACGCGAGCGCGGCGGTGAGCAGCCCGAGGACGGCCACGGCACGGGCACCTGATGTCTTCACAACGAACTCCTCGCGCCGCCTGGCGTCGGCGAAACATCGATCAGTGACTGGGGGATAAATCCGCGCGACCCCGGAGGAAGATGGCGGCAAGGGCAACCAACCCCGCGCCGTCCGTGAGGAGCCCCGGGAACACCAGACAGAGGGCTCCGGCACCCAGGACGATTCGTTCCCATCCGGCAAGGTCACGCCGGCCGTAGCCCATGGCCGCTGAAGCGAGCGCGGTGACCCCCGCGGTGGCCGTGATCGTCACCCAGGCGATCTCAACCACCGATCCCTCCAGGAGAAGCGGAGGGCCGTATATGAACATGAACGGCACCAGGAAGCCAGCCATCGCAAGGACTGCGGCGGCAAGCGCCGTACGAACGGGAGGGGCGCCGGCGATCCCGGCCGCAGCGAACGCGGCCAGCGACACGGGCGGTGTGACGTTGGAGATGCACCCGAAGTAGAAGATGAAGAGATGTGCGGCCAGAAGTGGAACCCCGAGCTGAACCAGCGCCGGCGCGCCGAGCGCGGCGAGGACGACGTACGCGGCGGTCGTCGGAAGTCCCATGCCGAGGACCATCGATCCGAGCGCGGTCAGGATGAGCGCGATGATCAGGCTGCCGTGGGAAAGCGTGACGATCAGTTCCGACATGCGCAGCCCGATGCCCGTGAGCGACGCCACACCCACGACGATCCCCGCAGCCGCGCACGCAGCCGCCACCTGCACGGCGCCCCGCCCCGCACCTTCGACGATGGCCTTCAGATCGACGAGCGAGGGGCGCGTCGCCTTGGCCGCGTACGCCAGCGCGAGGGACGCGATCACACCCCAGAAGGCGGCGCGCATCGGGGAACGCCCCATCGCCAGGAACGCCACGATCATCAGCACCGGCAGGAGGAGGTGGAGGCGGTTCGCGACGGGTTCGTGCGCACGCTCTGTCGTGCCCTCGATGCCCATCTTGCCCGCGCGGAAGTGGATCGCCGCCAACAGCGCCACGTAGTAGAGCAGCGCGGGGATGATGGCGGCCGTCGCGACACGCCCGTACGGGATGTTGGTCCAGGTCGCGAGGATGAAGGCGCCCGCTCCCATGACCGGAGGCATGAGCTGCCCGCCGGTGCTCGCGGCGGCCTCGATCGCGGCCGCGAAGAACGGCTGGAAGCCCGCGCGCTTCATGAGCGGGATCGTGAACGTCCCCGTGGTGACCACGTTCGCCACGGCGCTGCCCGACAGGGAGCCCATGAGCGCGCTGGCGACGGCCGCGGTCTTGGCGGGTCCACCCCGGGTCTGTCCGGCCACCCGGTCGGCCAGCGCGATCAGCAGAGCGCCCCCGCCGGCCCGCTCGAGCACCGCGCCGAACAGGACGAACAAGTACACGAAGTCGGCGGATACGCCGAGCGGCACACCCCAGATGCCCTCGGTCGAGAGGTAGAGGTGCTCAACCAGCCGGGACGGTCCGTACCCGCGATGCGCCAGGAAGCCGGGAAGCCAGGGACCCGTCACCGCGTAAGCGAGCGCCAGCACGCAAACCGTCACCAGCCCCCAGCCGGTGGTCCGCCGCGCCAACTCCAGGACCAGCAGGATCGCCGCGTAACCGAACGCGAGGTCCAGGGTGGTAGGCGACCCCGAGCGCCCCACGAGTTCGGCATGCTCCACGACGAGATAGGCGCACACCGCCACCGTGAGGCCGGCGAGCACCCAGCCGAGCGCCCCTTTCCAGGGTGCGGTACGGCTCGAAGCCTCCCCGGCCGCGTCGTCCGGCGCGGGGCCGCCGGTCAGGACGAGCAGGAAGCCGAGCGTCGCCATGAAGGCGAGGTGGACCGGGCGCTGAACCAGCGCGGTGAACGGCGAGATGCCGGCCGCGTACAGGTGGAAGAGCGCGGCCCCGACCGCCGCGATCGTAGTGACGAACTTCGCGGTCCGGCTCAAGCCAACTGCCAGCCCCGTGTGTTCGCCGCATCGGGTCGCACGAGGACCACGTCCCCCGGATCGTCCGGGTTGACGACGCCGAGCACGAGGCACTCACTCGGGAAGCCCGCGATCCGCTTGCGTGGGAAGTTGACCACCGCGAGCACCTCGGTCCCCACGAGG
>JBBSOM010000121.1:0-7236 GCA_038259715.1 Longimicrobiales bacterium | reverse complement strand
GCTCGGCGCCGAAGCGAGGCGTGTCCAGGCAATGGTGGTCGGCCAGGGCACGAGGGTGGTCCTCATCGGGATCGTGGTCGGCGTCGTCGCTGCCTTCGGGGTGACGCGCGTGCTCGAGTCCCTGCTCTACGGCGTGGGCGCCCTGGACCCGACGATCTTCCTGGCGATGTCCGCCGCCATGATCGCGGTCGGAGCGCTGGCGAGTTGGCTCCCGGCCCGCCGCGCTTCGAATGTCGACCCGGTGCGCTCGCTCACGGGCGGGTAAGGGCCTGCGGTGAGCCCGTCGCTCAATTCACTCCGTGCGCGAAACGGCTGTTGACGGCGTTGTTGAAGATGGACCCGAAGCTGTAGCTCAGGCTCAACTCCACGCTCGTCTGCGAGTTCGTGGGGAGCTTGCGCCGCCCGAGGAGGATGTCCTCGTCGGAGAGCTCCTGCTCGGGCAGGTAGCGCTGGTCGCGGATCACCTGATACTCCCCTGAGACGTCGATGCCGAAGCCGCGGAAGAGCCGGTATCGGATGAAGCCGCGCATGTTGACCGAGTAGAGCTGCGTGCGGTCGAGGTACTGATGCAGGTCCACGCCCACGTTGGCGTTGCCCCATTGCTCGCGAGCGTCATAGTCCAGGCTCAACGTGTGCCGATACGCGGTCTCGCTGAGAAGGTGGTAGACGGTGGTCTCGAGATAGCGCACCGCCTCGACCGAGACTACATAACGAGCCTGCAGCAGACGCCGGCTCGACTCGGAGTACGGAAAGAAGTTGTACTCGAGCCCCGTGCTCGCGCCCAGCAGGAGTTGTTGGTTGAGCTGCGTGGAGTTCTTGGCCTGGATTTCGGCTCCCGCACCCCAGTGCTCGCTCAGGCTCTTCACGGCGAAGGCCGAGGTGCTCCAATTGTCCTGATTGTTGTGGACGATGCTGTCGGTCAGGTCGTATGCCTGCCGTTGCCAGCTTCCGCCGACCCGGACGTTGAACTTCCACGCCTCGGTGGTCCGATTGGCGCTCGTCCTGAGCCGGTAATTCTTCGAGCTCCGGCGATCCTCCTTGGAGATGCTGCCACTCGTGTTGATGTCGAAGACCCAGAAGTTCCACGGGTCGTTCTGCGCGGTGAAGGCCTGCCGCTCCGCAAAACGGTTCCCCGCCCCCTCGACATCGACGGCGTCGCCGAAGCCGCCCTGGACCAGATACCTGACGAGTCCCAGCAGGAGCGTCCGCGCGAAACCGGCCACCGTTTCCTCCTGCACGTCCGTCGAGCCGGATGTATAGGTGAGCTGGTCGGTCAAGCCCTCGAGGTCCTCGCGGCCCACGAAATCCAGTGTGTAGCGTGTGCCGCCGCCCCCGGCGCTCTCGGACGTCACGATGATGTGGACCTGGGCGTCCTGGGGCTGCCTCACCCAGTTGACGTAGCCGATCTCCTGGCGGAGGTATTCGCGATCACAGGTTCCGCCCCAGACACCCTGGCAATCCAGAAAAACGCGAAGCGCGTTCGCCCCCGCCTGGGCCGGTTGCGGCGCGGTCTGGGCAGATACGTCGCATGCGGGGAAGAGGACGACGAGGAAAAGGAGAGCGGCGAGTCGGGGCAATGTCGGCATGGCACCTGCCGGCTGACCTGAAGGGAGGGAGGAGATGTCGGCACGCCAATGTACATGAATGGCAACATCCCGATAACCTCGAGGAGATGGCCGGGCCGAGCCCCTTTCGATCGTTGCACCATCGTGCGTTCCGCGCATAGCTTCGGCCGCATGGGTGGGATCTTCATCGGGTACCGCAGGGACGATGCCTCCGGCGACGCGGGGCGACTCTACGACCGGCTCTCCGAGCACTTCGGCGCTGCGCGGGTGTTCCGCGACGTGGAAGCGCTCCGGGCGGGCGAGCGCTTTCCAGCGGAAATCGAAGGGCAGATCGCCGATTGCGACGTCTTCATCGCGCTCATGGGGGACCGCTGGATGGGCGAAGGGGCCCATCCCGGCGAGACCCGCATCCAGGACCCCAGGGACTGGGTCAGGCTGGAACTCGCAGCGGCGCTCCGCCGGGAGATCCCGGTGATCCCCGCTCTCCTCGACGACATCCAGATGCCTTCCCCCGCGGAGCTGCCGGAGGATCTCAGGGCGCTCACGGACCGACAGGCCATCGAACTGGGCGCGGCGGACTTCCACACCGACGTGACACGACTCATCGAGGTGCTCGAAGGCTACGTCACACCCACGAACCCGGTGGCCCGACTCGAGCGCCGTCTGGGGTGGGGGCGCATGGCAGCCGGCACGGGGCTCGCCCTGGTGCTCATCGCCGCTGTCACCGCGCTCCTCCTCCGGGAGGGGCCCGTGCGGCTCCGCAGCGAGCCCACCGCCTTGTCCGTGGCAGAGGTCCGGGCCCTCATCGTGGAGCAGGACTATTATACCGCCCAGACCCACCCGGGAGGTCAGGGTCTCGGCACGGACTATCGAGCGTCGGTGGAGTCGGGCGTACCCGTCGTCTTCGACGCTACTACCGGGCTTACCTGGCAGCAGGGCGGCTCCGAGCAACCGGTGTCCGGAGGCCAGGAGGGCGCCGCGTCCTACGTCCGGAAGCTCAACGAAGCAGCCTGGGGCGGGCATGACGACTGGCGCCTGCCGACCCTGGATGAGGCGCTATCCCTGCTCCGCCCCGAGACGACCGCGGGGTTCCACCTCGCGCCCGCGTTCGATGCCCTCTCCGCCCCCTTCATCTGGACGGCGGACGCATGGCGTCCGGACCAGGGAGTGGGCCCGAACGACTCCGGATCGACCGACGATCGCGCACGGGGCTGGGTGGTCTACTACCTGGACGGCTACGCGACCCCGGAGACTGCGGCGTTCAACGCGCAGGTGCGGGCCGTCCGGGGGCCGTAGTGCGGATGCCGCGCCCCGGGGCGTCATCGGCTGAACTGCGAGGCGAATGCCCAGGCGCTGTCACTCGCCATGATGAGGGTGGTGCCCTTTCCGCCCCCCTGGCCGCCCCCCTGCCCGCCGGGCGGATTCAACAATGAACCCGGCCAGGCGTGGCCCACACCGGTGAGCCTGAGGTGCCGTACCCACCCGCCCGGGGCACAACCTGGCCAGGTGAGATCGGTCACGGTCTGTCCCGCATTGTCCCCGACGCCGTCGATGGTCGGCCCGATCACCGGTTCTGGGGCACAGCCATCGGCGGCCGCCCACTGGTTCAATCCCGCCATGACGGAACGGTGCGATATCCGCTTGCCGAAGCCCAGCAACGGGGGTCCGGGGCCACCCTGGTAGACCGCCTGGGGGTCGTCGACGGAGTGGATATCGAGCACGGCCACCGGTTGCGAGGGCTTGAAGTCGTCCACCGCCATGGCACCCGACACGGCACCGATCGCGGCCACGAGATCCGCGCGTTTGGCCGCGAGCCGATAGGCCATCATGGCTCCATTGGAGTGACCGGTGGCGTAGATGCGATGCCGATCAATCGGGGTGCGAGCGGCGAGGTCATCGATGAGCGCCGCCAGAAATCCGACATCGTCGACATCGTTCCGGAGCGCGTAGCCGCAGCAGTTGGGGCCCGAGTCCCACGTGTATCGGGTGCCGCCGGCCGGCCCGGTACCGTCAGGATACACGGCCAGGAAATCGTTCCGATCGGCCACGGCGTCCAGCCCCGTTTTGGCCTCGAAGAGCCGTGCGTTACCGGCTCCGCCGTGGAGCCCGAGCATCACAGGCAAGGGTTCATGGCCGGCATCGGGTGGCACATGAACGATGTATTGCCGGGTTCGACCCTCGTGGACGATGGAAAATTCGTGGTTGCCTGGCGCGAGCGGCGGCGGCGTTTGCGCCGACGGCCTTACGGGGTTCGCGCACCAGGCGAGCAGGCCGAGCAGCACGGGCAAGACGGTGTCGCGCACCTCTCATACTCCAGGAAGAGGGAAACCACAGCGGACCGGTCCGGTGCCTGGGGGACGAATCACCTCGGCGTTTCGTTAACTACCAGGAGTTGCGACACACACCCGCCGGCCGTCCTCGAGACGCCCCGCGCCGTCGGCTCCCCGAACGACGACGGCTGCTTTCATCGATCGCTTCTCTCGCTGTCCAGCGCCTTCATCTGCTCTTCCCCGTAGCGCGTCCCCGCCACGGTCCCGGCGGGTACGGCCTCCTCGATGCGCGCCATGTCCTCGGGGGTGAGTTCGATATCGAGCGCGATCAGCGAGTCCTCGAGTTGCGTGCGGTTCCGCGAGCCGATGACCGGGATGATGACGGGGCCCTGGGCCCGCAGGCCCGAGCCAGCACCCAGGCGATGGCGAGTTGAGCGTTCGTTGAACCCTTCTCTCGCGCGATCTCTCCCAAGGCCTCGACGAGCTTCTGGTTGCGCTCGAGGTTCTCCCCCCCGGAAACGCGGCAGGTAGGCGCGGAAATCGCCCGGGTCGCCGTGCGGGGACGCGCCGCTCAGCAGGCCGCGACTGAGCACACCGTAGGCGGTGACCGCGATGCCCGGCTCCTCCAGGAGCGGAAAAATCGCCGGCTCCGGACCGCGGCTCATCAGCGAATACTCGATCTGGAGGTCGCAGATCGGATGAACGGCATGGGCTCGTCGAATCGTTTCCGGACCCTCCATGGGGTCCGTGCCGCATGTATCACAGGGGAAGCACCGAAGCCTCAAGTGACCTTACCCGGGTCACTGACCAGACTTTAGCAGCGTCCAGGCAGGCGCGCATCACGTCGCGTGCCGCTGCCAGGGAAGTCGCCGCGACAATCCCTGAGTGGCGGCGTCGGCTCGTCCCTGAGAACCCCTCGGAATCCAAGCGGGTATTCCGGAACGATGCGAATCTTGATCGTGGGCGCCGGAATCGGCGGCATGACGCTGGCGGCGTTGCTGAATCGCCGGGGTGTGGCCGCCACCATCATCGAACGTGAGACCGATTTCGAGCACGCGGGCTACATGCTCGGGCTGTGGTCGCTGGGCTACCGTGTGCTCCACGGCCTCTCGCTCTACGAGCGCTTCGAGGCGGAGTGTATCGAAGGCAATTACTACGAAGTGCGGGACAACCACGGTGAGCTCATCAAGCGCTGGTCGATGCAACCGATCAACGAGCGCTTTGGCCCCACCCTGAGCTGCACTCGGCCGCAATTGGCGAAGCTCCTGCACGATGGCCTCGGCGACGCAGACCTGAGGTTCGGCACGGAACTCGACACGCTCGAGCAGGCAGGAGAGGAGGTCAGAGCGACGTTCAGCGACGGCTCGCGGGGCACCTTCGATCTGGTCGTGGGAGCCGACGGGCTGCATTCGCGGACGCGTAACCTCCTGTTTGGCAGTCAGCCCGGTTTCCACACCGGGTGGGGTGGCTGGGTCTGGTGGGCGGACCTCGCTTCCGTTCCGGCCGAGACGTTCGTCGAGCATTGGGGGGCGGGCAGGTTCGTCGGCGCCTATCCCACGCGCGCCGGGCTGGGCATCTTCGCGGGAGCCCCCGAAGGGGAGGGCTTCGAGCAACCGGGTACGGGACGGCGCCAACGGGTGCGAGATCGGCTCTCGGGAATGGGCGATCTGGTTGATGGCTGGCTCGACGGCATGCCGGACGATGATGTCGATCTATTCTTCTGGAGCCTGTCGGACGTGCGCTCGTCCGAGTGGTCTCGCGGGCGCGTGGTGCTGCTCGGAGATGCGGCGGCTGCGTTCTTGCCCACGGCGGGCATCGGCGCATCGATGGCGATGGAGTCGGCCGCGGTGCTGGCCGACGAGCTCTCCCGCACCGATGCCCCCTCGGTCGAGCGGGCGCTCGCGTTCTACGTAGCTCGCCGACGGGACCGGGTGGAGCGCATCCAGGATGACTCGCGGCGGCTGGCGCGTGTCATGTTCGTCAAGTCGGCCACGGTGTCGCGCATGCGTAGCCTCGTCACGCGCTTCTATTCGCTCGAGCAGTTGGCGGGCTCCATGGCCAAATCCTTCGACGAACCCATCTGACGGAGTCCCCCTATGCAGTTCACTTTGGGTGTCCTGGCTGCCGCCACAGCGGCCCTCACGCTTGGAGCGTGCGGTCCGGGAGCCGGTGGCAATGCCGGCAGCGGACAAGGCGCGTCATCCAGCCCTCCCGAGGAAGCCCCGTCGGCCTCGGCGCTCGCCGCAGTCCGGCCGCCGGCGACATTCCGGGGCACCCTTCCCTGCGCCGACTGTCCGGGCATTCGCACCACGCTCGAGTTGCGCGCGGACGGGGCGGCGTCGCTCTCGCGCATGTACATCGAAGGAGAGCCAGACCGTGATCCGGTCTTCGTCGAGAAGGGCCGGTGGACGCTCGACGACCAAGGGCACCTCGTCCTCACTCCGACGGACGGAGCGCCCACTTTATTCGCCTTCGCACAGGACGACCTGACGGCCCTCGACGGGTCCGGGCAGCCGCTTCCGTCCAGCTTGCCGAGGGTGCTGCAACGCGTCCCGGACGGCGACATGGGCGAGTTGGCGGGCACTTCCTGGCGCTTCGTCGATCCGGCCCGGGTCGCCGATGGCCCGCGCCTGCCCACGCTCAGCTTCGCGGTCGACGCACGCTTGAGCGGAAGCGACGGCTGCAACCTGCTCATGGGCACATGGAGCGTCGCCGACGGACACCTCGAACTGGGGTCGATGGCCACGACGCGCATGGCCTGCCCCGGCCCGGTCGACGCAACCGCGCAGGCCATTCACGTCGCCCTCGAGGTCGCGGCTGGATATACGATCGAGGGGAGCGAACTCCACCTGCTCGATACCGGCAGCGCGGTGGTCGCGCGGCTGCGGCCGGCGCCCACGGCGATCAGTGGGGCCGGGCACGGCTCCGAAGCTCAGTCCCCGAGCAGGTAGGCGAACATCAGCGGAGCCACGATCGTCGCGTCGGAGTTGATGTTGAAGCGTGGCGTGTCCGCACCTTCGAGTTTTCCCCAGGTGATCTTCTCGTTCGCCGGGGCACCCGAGTACCCGCCGTACGAGGGCTGCGCGTCCGTGATCTGGCAGAAATATCCCCAGAACGGCACCTCGCGCTGGAGGTCCTGGATCATGCACGGCACCGCGCAGATGGCGAAGTCGCCGGCGATGCCGCCCCCGATCTGGAAGAAGCCGACGGAGGGCCGGCCTTCGTCGGCACCGTGGTTCTCCAGATACCACTCAATGAGTTGCTGGAACTGCTCGGTTCCGGTCTTCACGCACGTGTGGTGCTTCACGTTCCCCAGCATCACGTTGGCCGCGAAGATGTTTCCGGTAGTCGAATCCTCCCAGCCGGGCGCGAACACCGGGACGTCCATCTCCTTGGCGGCG
>JBBSOM010000120.1:0-7268 GCA_038259715.1 Longimicrobiales bacterium | reverse complement strand
CGGGAACGGACGGATGGGTCGCCTGCTCATCACCCTGTTGCTCCTCGACGCGGGTATTCTTCGGGAGCCGCTCCTATACCTGAGCCTCTACCTCAAGCAGCATCGGGCACGCTACTACGAACTCCTGGACGTGGTCCGCCACGACGGCGACTGGGAGGCGTGGCTGGACTTCTTCCTGGAAGGAGTCCGGGAGTCGGCGGACGGGGCCGTGACCACGGCGCAGCGCGTGGACGGCCTCTTTCAGGAGGATCGCGATCGGATCCTTCCGGTGGGACGGAGGGCCGGCTCGGCGCTGCGGGTCCACACGGCCCTAAAGAGCCGCCCCGTTACCTCGGTGCAGCAGGTGACCGAGCGGACGGGCCTGTCGTTCCCGACGGTCAGCTCCACGCTGGAGCTCCTGGTCGAACTCGGGATTGCCCGTGAGATCACCGGCAAGCAACGGAACCGAGTCTTCGCCTACGACCGCTATCTCGCCACGCTGAGCGAGGGCACCGAGCCGCTATGACCCCTCGCTCAGTCGAGTGCGCCCGCTGCCTTTCCGTCGAGCGACCCCTGCCGATGAACTACCGATGAACTGCCGATAAACCGCCGATGTACTTCCGATAAACCGCCGACAAGCCGTAGGACCGTCCTCTGTTCGAGCGGTCTCGGATCTCGAGGAAGCCGTCATCGACCCAGCCGCTGATGGCGTCTCGCGCGGCCCGCTGCGAGATCGCGAAGAGGTCCGCCACGTGCCTGGAGGTGACTTCGGTTCGGTCCGCGAACAACGCGAGAACGCGGCGGGCACGCGAATCCAACGCGCGCACGTCGGGAGGTTCGGGCGAGGGAGCCTGCTCGGCGAGTTCGAGCGCCTCGTTCGCAGCCATGGTGAATACATCCGCGACGCCGTGCGTGAAGTACTCCACCCACGGCGTCAGGTCGGCATCCGCGCGACCGTCGTAGTAATTGTGTTCGGGGTGGACCGCCAGCTGCCGATAGTACTCTTGTAGATCACGAGCATGGTATTCCTCGAGAGAGAAGAAGCCTCGGAGCCCGAGGCCAGCTCGGTGGAGGATCAGGGTCGCAAGGAGCCGCGCGGTCCGTCCGTTCCCGTCCATGAAGGGGTGGACGGTCACGAACTGGTAGTGGACGAGCGCGGCGACGATCGGTGCGGCCGGCTGTCCCTTCCGCTCCGCATCGCGGAGCCATTCAACCAGGGCGCCCATCAACGTCGGAACGTCGCCCGGCGTGGGCGGAGCGTAGACGATTCCTCCGGACGCCGAGTCGAGGACGAAGTTCTGCGCCTCCCGGTACGGTGTGGGTTTTGCCCGCATGCCTTCGTGCACCATCGCATGCAACTTCCGGATCGACTCCTCCGACACGGGCGTGTGCGCCTCGGCCCATTCCTGCACCAACGTCAGTGCCTTCCAATAGCGTTCGACCTCGGTCACATCACGCTTGCGTCCAGCGAACGTGACGTTTCGGCTTCGTACGACCTCCTCGGCTTCGGCGAGCGTCAGGCGGTTCCCCTCGATGGCCGTCGAATAGTGCGTGGAGCGCACCCGCGCCTTGAAGCGAATGCGGTCCTCGATGAGCGGCGACCAGGAGTGGCTCTCCACCGAACCCTGGGCGCGTCCGATCTCGAGGATGGCCCCGGTGATCGAATCAGTGAGCGTGTATTTGGGCTTCCACACCGCTTGGGCTCATGTTGAAGGGGTCGATTCCTCCCTCCATGATACCCGGACCGTAGGCGGACGCGCCAAGACCGCGTTTGCCAAAGTATCGCCTGGTCATCGACATGCGGTACGATCTCGGACGCGTGTACGTCCGCGACGTGTTGACCCATGAGGAATACGACCGCAAGTCGATTGACGGCGCGCTGTGACCGCGCGCCTCCTGGACATGGAAGTCGAGCCTGGAAGCGAGGGCTAAGATCGACTCGAGTTCCTCTCCGTGTTGGTCGAGCACTACGAGGAGCGTCGGTATCCTGTGGGGCCGGTCACCCCCCAGCAAGCCGTCACGTTCATGCTCGAGCAGAAGGGACTGGAGCGATCCGATCTCGACGTGGTCATGGGTGGAAAGAGCCGCGTCTCGGATTTCCTCAATGGCAAGCGTGATCTCTCGAAGTCGCAAATTGAGGGACTCAGGCGGCTTCTCGGAATCCCGGCCGACGTACTCCTGGGTGTGGAGGGGTAGTCCGCGAACGCGTCAGCGAACGTTGACACAGTTGTAATATGTCGCGTATCGTACTCAATAATTGTTATGATACATAGCGCCGTCTCTTCGTGTCTATTGTAGTTGTCACTCCACGCTACAGAAGTTGACATATCTACGTCCGCACACGAACCCGTGACGCGTTCCGGCTGTTCGAACCCGAGGGACCATGCTACTCAAAACTGCACGTGACGCTGCTGAACTCATTGCGGACGGTCGCCGCCGCTTGCGGTGGTCGCAGGCCGAGCTGGCCGGCAGGATCGGCGTGTCGCGTCAATGGGTCTCCAACATGGAGCGTGGCAAGACCGCCGCTGAGTTTCACCTCGTGCTCAAGGCGTTGTATGCCCTGGGCTATGACGTAGTGGTCCACTCTGCAGGAGCCATCGCGGAACAGAAGGGAGGCGACGAAGGGACCGGCCTGGAGCGCACAAATCGGCGCACCCCCCTCACCAGCGGTGGAAGAAGCCTGGGCCACACGACGGACCGGCGATCGGACACGCGCCTCCGATGAGCGAGCTGCTGGCACTCCTGAACGGGCACACCGCGGGCGTGGTCCGGCAGTCCAGGACGGGCGATGTCAGCTTCACGTACGAGGATGCGTGGCGAGACCGTGCGGATGCATACCCGCTTTCGCTCTCCATGCCGCTGACGCGAAGGGAGCACGCCGACGCTGCGGTGCGCGCGTATCTGGACGGGTTGCTTCCCGACAACGGCACGATCCTCGAGCGTTGGGCGACCCACTTCCATGTCTCCGCCCGGAACTCGTTTGCGCTCCTCCAGCACATGGGCGAGGACTGCGCGGGAGCGGTGCAGTTCGTGCGACCGGAGCGACGGGAGGCTCTGACGGATCCCGATCGATCATCCGTGGACTGGCTTACGGAAGAGGAGGTCGGCGCCCGTCTGCGGGACCTGGTGGAGGAGCATGGGCGGGGAAGGCTGGCCGGCGACCGCGGCCAGTTCAGCCTGGCCGGTGCGCAGCCCAAGACGGCGCTCCTCTACGCGAACGGAGGGTGGGGCATTCCATCGGGTTCTCTCCCCACCACCCATATCCTCAAGCCACCTGCCCAACGCGACCTCGGCGCGTTCGACGTCAACGAGCACTTTTGTCTGAAGCTCGCTCGGCATCTCGGGCTGGACGTGGTCGAGTCCACCGTTCAGACGTTCGACGGTCAGCCGACGATCGTGGTCGCGCGATACGATCGACACTGGCTCCCTGACGGCACGTTGCAGCGGAAACACCAGGAAGACATCTGCCAGGCCCTGGGCGTTCCACCGTGGAAGAAATACGAGGCCGAGGGAGGACCAGGCGCACCCGCGATCATCCGGCTCCTGGTCGAACACGCCGATGATCCGACGGCGGACGTAGGTACCTTCCTGGACGCGCTGGTCCTGAACTGGGCGATCGTCGGAACGGACGCCCACGCGAAGAACTACTCCTTACTGCTGCAGGCGGGATCCGTGCGCCTCGCTCCGCTCTACGACTTGGTGAGCGTCGTTCCGTACCCCCGACACGTCTCGCTTCGAAAAGCGAAACTCTCGATGCGGGTCGGCCGCGAGTACCTGGCCTGGAAGCTCGGGAAGCGGCACTGGGAGGACTTGGCGGACCAGTCGAACCTCGACCGGGCGCCGGTGCTTCAGCGGGCAGGTGAACTGCTCGACGCGATCCCGCAGGCGGTTGCCGTTGTGGCTACGGAGGTGCGCAACGAGGGGCTTGGCCACGAGATCGTGGCGCGCCTGGAAGAAGAGCTCCCCAAGCGGGCTCAGGCGTGCGCGCGGGCTCTGGAGCAGAGGGCCACGTAGTACCTTGTCAGCCGAAGCCGCCCAACCCACGCCCACCGAGGAGAGACCCGTGACGCCGAGGCGGCGCAGCCGCAACAGAGGCGGGACGCCCGCCTACGGGGGACACGATCCCCTCCTGGACGCCACCCCGGTCGCCACGCTCGATCTTCACGGCGACACGGCGGTTGAGGCCGAGCGCCGCGTTCGCGACTTCGTGCGTACGCACGCCCGCATCTCGGGCGGCCGCGTCATCCACGTGATCACCGGTCGAGGCCGCGGTTCCCGTGGCCGGCCGGTGCTTCCCGGTGTGGTCCGCCGCGTTCTCGCGGGGGACGTGGCGCCCCTGGTGGAGGACTTTGATCGTGACCTCGACGAGGCGGGCTACCTCATTCGCCTGCGCGGGCGGTCGGGATGAGGGGAGCCCGGGTGCTCAAATTGCGCCCGCAAGCGGGCTTCGAGCGGGAGCTGGTTTTATCGGAAGCCACGGCCTCATGAGCAGAAAGCCAACTCCTACGCAGCCTCTCCCTCATCGAACTGGCTGATCTCCACAGCTCCATCTGGGAACTCCGCGACCAGGTGCAGCTCGCCTCCGAATGCCTTCACAACCTCACGGAGCGTGCTGACCAGCATGTCACGGCGCTTCTCGAGCCGAGACACGTTCGACTGGGAAATCTGGAGTCGAGCAGCAACTTCCTCTTGGGTCAGGTCCATGTTGTCCCGCAACCCCGCGAGGTCCATGGCCAGAAGAAGGGCGGCCGTCTTTTCCCGACTTCTCTCCCTGCGCTCCGGGGACATCTTCTCCCGGATCTCAGTCCACTTGTGTGCCATCGATCAATCCCTCCCTTCGCAACGCTTCGAGATGTTCATCGTAGAGCGAATTAGCATGGGATCGCGCCTTGCCATGATTCAATATGTTTCTCACGGCATATGTTGTCTAGCGCATAATGTCTTGCCGGGTGATTTCCGATACTCTACGCAGCTCAAGGGCTCTGTCGACGGCCCGAACGATTCTCGGCCATCTCCCCATACCGCACGAACGCGTTCACCCTCCGCATCTGTTCCGGCCTCCTGCACTCCGCGGTGAACAGCTGCGGGCTCGCCACCACCAGGGTCGCCACCCGCGCCCGGGACGTCGCCACGTTGAGGCGATCCAGGGCGTACAGGAAGTCCATCCCCCGCGGCGCGTCTTCCGCAGTGGAACTGGTCAGCGAGTAGATCGCCACGGGCGCCTCCTGGCCCTGGAACTTGTCCACCGTGCCCACACGGGCCTCGTCGAAGCCGGCCTCTTCGAGCGCGGCGCGGATCCTCGACACCTGGGCGTTGTAGGGCGCCACGACCAGGAGGTCGTCTACGGCCAACGCCCGTGTCCGACCGTTCCGGTCCGTGAACGTGGATCCGGGAGCGAGGAGACGCCGGAACAGACGCACGACGACGGAGGCTTCCTCCGCGGACTCGCGCGTGTTGCCCTGATGGGCCACGTCCACGAGCACGAGCCCCTGAAGCTCCTCGCCGTCGGGGAGAGAGAGGCGCTGCGCGGTGAGGTCGTCCCGAGAGCGGAGCTTGCTCTCGTAGAACAGCTCTGAGGTGAACGCGGTGATCTCCGGCCGCATCCGCCACGTCTCGCCCAGGAAGAGCCCCTGCTCGGACGTGAGGATGCCGTCCTCTCCGGCCAGGTGCTCGAGCACCGAAGGCTCGGCTCCGGGAGGATGGATCCCCTTCTGGGGTTGGTTGAGCTGCTGGGGGTCGCCGAGGAGGACGAGCCTGGGCGTCGCGGGTGCGACGGCCAGCGCGTTGGCCAGGGAGAACTGCCCGGCCTCGTCAATGAAGAGGACGTCCACGCTCTGCTCGCGGGCGTCCGTGGACCACAACCAGGCCGTTCCGGCGATGAGGTTGAAGGGCGGTAGCCCCTCCGCCTCCCGGGTCGCTTCGGCCTCGGCAAGGTCACCGGCTCTGCCCACCTTGGTGAACCTCGCGTCTTCGCACCCCAGCTCTTTGGTCACCTGGAGACCATAAATGGGTGCAGCGGCATCATCCTCGTCCGCGTCACACACCGCCTCCAGCAGGTTGGTGATGACCTTGTGGCTCGGGCCCGTGACGCCCACGCGCTTTCCGGCTCGCAGGAGCGCACGGATCATACGCGCGCCGCTGTAGGTCTTGCCGGTGCCGGGAGGGCCCTGGACGGGAAGCACGCCGTCGGTGAGTCGCAGTGCCGCTTCCGTGGCGCGTTCGACGAGGCTGCCTTCGGGCGCGATGGCGCGGAGTGCGACATCCCCCTCGAACCGTGGAGGTTCGCGCCGGAGGAGCGGGAGCGAGGCGGGACTCCACACCGACAGGGCGCCATCTCCTTCAAGGAGGAGTTCCGCGGTCTTCCGGAGTCGGGCTCGCTGGAGAGGTGTGCCGACGATCTCGGCGGGCACGAGTGCGTGGAGAGCGTCGGGGTCGAACTCGGTCCGCATGCCGACCTTCAGGTCTACGGTCCCGTTCAGTTCGTCGATGTCGTAGATGTTGCGGCTCTTCTCCGACTCGACGTCCTTGCCCGTGTCTCCGACATCCAGCCGGTGCTCCTGCGCAGGAAACCGGAACCTGTGGAGGTTGGACTGCTTCTCCGTGCCGACCACGCCTTCGTACTCCAACCCGGCCAGGGGCTTCGTCTCCTCGATCAACTCGTCCACGGACAACTCACGCAGCCGGAAGTAGTCCCACCAGGCGCTCTTGTCCTCGCGGCGGTGCCACTCGATGAGGTGCGCGGCGAGCCATCGGATCTGCTGCTCATCGGTGCGCTCGTCCCGCTCCTCGGGGACGCCTTCAAGGAGGCCGGCCATGAGCACTTTGAGTTCCTCACGCCACTCGTCGAGTTCGGGGTCGGCCTTGAGCTCGGGGGGCACGGGGCGGGGGATCGGGTGCCCTCCCTGCTGTTCCAGCACGCGTCGGCGCTCCTCGAGCCAGTCCCGCAGCGCCCGGGTCGAGACGCAGTCGTCGCGATTGTAGGCTTCGACCACCGGCCGGTCGGCGAGCGACGCTTCATCGCGAAGCCCCGTGGCCAGGGCGTACTCCAGGCGCGCCCGGGCCGGATTGGCTTCGGCCATGGGTACGTCGCGCTCGTACCCGTAGTGCTCCTCGAGCGCCTTGATGGAGTAGCTCCCCACGGACGCGCGGATGCCCTGCTTCACGATACGATGCAGATCGACGAAGACCTCCCGCTGCAGGAGCTGATCCAACTCCTCGGTGCGGATGCCGTAGCGGCCGACCAGGCGCTTCAACGCAGTGGGCTCGTAGTGGCCGTAGTGGTAGATGTG
>JBBSOM010000119.1:0-7280 GCA_038259715.1 Longimicrobiales bacterium | reverse complement strand
CGGACGTCCTTTGTTTGGCGATCAACCGCGGCGATCACGGAATCCGAAAGAATCCGCACGTCCTCGATCAGGCCGAACTCCAGGTGTGGGTCGCCCGAAATCGTACCGATCCGAGCCCGGAGTTCCACCCCGCATGTCGGCCAGTTGCCAGGATTCACCAGGGTCGCCGTGGAGGCCGTCGCCCCTGTCCCGGCGTCACGTTGGCCCCCCGCCCCGCAGCCTCCGAGCAGGAAGATGACCAGAGCTCCGAACGCCGGGATCATGCGGAAACAGGCTCCTCCAGTCGCAAACGATGAAGTCATTCTGACCCACGGCCCTACGGCGATGGGCTCGCGGCACTCCCCCGGCCCATCTCCCTCCCGACCCACCATAGTCATAGTTGGCCTCTAGCCACTGGCCAAGCCTTCAGGGAGGCGGTACACAACTACGAACTCTTGGTCCATGCTGTCCTTTCGGAGCCCAATCAAGACCCCGGTGGTCACCGCTAGTACTTCCAAATCTGATGGAGCCCGCACTCGGGCGACGAGCCCTCCCGACGCGTCCAGGACGGACCATGTGTTTGCCAGGTGCTCCACAAAGGGCCCGTATCCTTCATAATCCTGAAGCCACAGACGTCCCTCCTCGTCGGCTAGGAGACGGCCATAGGCCGGCTTGTTCTCCAACCTCGGGAAGATCTCAACACCTGGGACGTAGTCTCGTTCCTCTGGGTGCTCGCGAAGGAACTGGCCGTAGCTGTCGACAAATGCAGCCCAGTCTCCGTCGGACAACTCGAGCGATGGCCCCGCCCAACGGTATACGCCCACAATGGCGCCTGACGAATCCCAGGCGCTGATCTCGCGGTCTCGGCCCAACCCCGTAACAAGACGTCCGCCGACTGATGCGGATACGGTACGGGGCCCAAACGGTACGCGGGCCCAGCCCCGACGGCCGCCCAGCGCCCACGCCAAACCGGGGCCGGTCGACGTCACGACGACGGTGTCTCGCCGACCTCCCTCGAGCGATGTCCAGTAGAATGACTGGGGGATTTCCACGAGTACATCCCCGGACCTTGGAGCCAACCCGGACGGGGCCTTGATCAGCACCGACTCACACTCGAAATCGAGCCCAACCACCTGAGTGCGTGCGTCGGCCAGTCGTCCGATCATGGGTGCTGTGGCCGCAAGTGTCAGGTCTGCACGATAGACGTTCACGCCGGCCGGGGAGGCGACCGCAAACCCGTCGTCATCGCACCGGTGCAAGCTGGAGATGCTCCGAACTTCCCCAGGACCGTCACCCAGGCGCCCGACAGCCCCGCGCAGGACACCTTCGCTGTTGAATCGGAATACCTGACCTGTGCCGCTGTTGCCCACCAGCAGGTCACCCGATTGCGTGACGGCGGCACTCGTCACACCAAAGAGGAAATGGTCCGGTGTCCCAAAGTCCGGACGTATCACCGTGACGGGCTCGCCAGCCAACACGATCTCCCCCTCGACCGTCGGAGCGGGCGAAAACACGACCTCCGCCCCCGCGCTGTCGTACCGCATGGCAACGTCAGGCAGGGACCCCGCCGTGCATCCGCCGAGTGTCACTGCGGTTGCCCACAGAAGAGTGGATCGAGAAGGCATGGTTCGTCCCAATAAAAGGAACAACTAGCTGATCGGGCGGCGTTCCGATGCCGCGGCGAAGATCGGATTGAAGAGCAGCTTGTAGGTGTTCCGGGACTGCCCCCGGAAGTGCGGCGTGAAGGCCAGGAGCACCACCTGACCCTTCCCCATGGGGACGCGGACGCCGGCGGCCTTCCCGGCCAGGTACTCCTTGCCGCCCAGGTCCCACCCACTGAGCAGCCAGTCCTTGGCGGCATAGGTGCCGAAGACGTCGACCCCCTGCGCACCGGGCTGGACCTCGAGCGTCTGGCTCTGCGCGAACATCGCCGTGGACTCGGGCGTGAGGCCCCACCCCATCGCGTCGGACGTGTCCACGTCCACGCGGATCAGGGAGCCGGGGATGAAGAAGTCCTGGTCGTCCACGCCGCGGACCAGGTTCTTCACGGGAAGCGAGAACCGGTCGATGGCGTAGTCCACGGCATCGTCGAAGGCCAGGATCCACCCGCCGTTCTCGGCGTATTTCCGCAGCGCAGCCGTCCCCTCGGGCCCCAGCCCGCCGACATACTCCTCCGGCTCGGATCCCTCCCGGTGCCCCTCGTAGATGGCGCGTGCCGACTGCGACGGGATCAGGATGATGTCGAACGAGTCCAGAGGCCCGGTGCGGATGTCGGCGTTCGAGAGATCCGCGTAGTCGAAGCCATACCCCTCCATGACCCAGCGCGTCCACCCCTCGGGCATGGCGGCAACCCAGCTCTTGTAGATGCCGACTTTCGGCTGGTGGAGCCGGTTCATCGCCACGGTCGGCGGCGCTCCGGTCGCCACCACGTCGAGGCCAAGCTCGCGCGCGGCAGCGCCCACCGTGCCCTCCGGCGCGCCCTGCACGACGAAGGTACCCGCCGGCCAGGTGCGTCCCTCCGCCTGGAAGGCGACCGTCGCGCGGCCGACACGCGCGCCGGCGCTGAGCACACGGTTCACGACCGCGGCGCTGGCGTTGGCTTCCGGAGAGATCAGGTGCACGGGGCCCCGCCCCGTCACCCCGCCAGCCACCATGGACACCTCGTCCACCGCCGAGCCGGGCACCGTGAACGGCTCCATGATGGGGTCCACGTCCACGCCCAATTGGAAGCGCAGCTCGTACCCGGTCATGTCGTACGGCGGCTCGGGCGGTCCGCCCGGGTACATGCGCCGGTCGGGATACGACTTCGGCTCCATCATGTCGACCACGAAGGGCCGGAAGGCCTGCGGGCCGATGACGTACGCGCCCGCCGGATACGGCTTCCCGCCCGCGGTGAAGGCGGCGTCGGCCTGGTGGATCTCGATGCCCGCGGTGCGCAGGATGCGCAGGAACTCGACTGCGGTGGGCGCGTCGTGTTGTGCGCCGAAGTCGACGACGTACGCGTACGCCCCACCCTCCGCACGCTCACCCCGCTCGGTCTGGCGCCTGCCCATCGCGTAGATGTTGTAGAGGTATTGGTCGCTCCGGCGCGACGCGAGGTCGGCCACCGCGAGCGACGCGGTCATCATGTAGTCCATGGCGTCGCGCAGGTGCCAGCAACCGCCGAGCCATGGGTTGGTGTAGTTGGTCGACGGCGATTTGGCAGGCAGGTTGGCCGCCCGCGCGCCGAACGTCTCCGGGATGTCTTCGGCCGTATAGCAATGGGGCGTCGCGTACTGATAGAGCGCCGTCTCGGTCAGGAAGCCGAGCATGTTGTGGAAGTCGGGCGCGCCCCGCATCGAGCCGTTCCACCAGAGGTCGTAGACGATTCCGCTCGACTGGCCCGGCTTGCCTTCGAGGTCGAAGCGCTTGCGCATGGCCTCGCCGATCTCGTTGATGCTCGACACCACGAGCGGGTCGAGGTTCGGGTTGACCGGGTTCTCGAACGGAGGCGTCCAGATACGGCCAGGGAAGGGCCCGCTCTGGTGGTGGTTGTAGACGATCTCGGGGTACCAGACGTTGAAGAGCTGGCGCGCGACGGCCTGCGTTTCCACCTGCGTGAACGCCGTCCAGTCCCGGTTGTTGTCGTGCCCGATGTAGGGATGGTAAAGCTCAGGAACCGGCGCCGTTTCGTACGGCGTGCCCACGTTCTTCCGGTACCAGTGGCTGACGATGTCCAGCCCGTCCGGGTTCATGTTCGCCATGACCAGGATGATCGACGTGTCGCGGACGCGGCGCGTCTCCTCGCTCTCGTCCGTGGCGAAGTAGTAGGCCAGCTCGGGCATGAGCTGGCCGTGCGCGACCTCGGTCGCGTGCAGACCTCCATCGAACCAGGCGACGACCTTCCCTTCCTTGGCGAGCCGGTGCGCTTCCTCATCGCTCAGGTCCTTCGCCAGCGCGAGCCGCCGGGCGATGTCCCGGTAGTGGTCGCGGTTCCGGATGTTCTCCTCGGACGAGATGATGGCCATCAGGAGCGGCCTGCCGAGCGTGCTCTTGCCGATCTCCTCCAGGACGACGCGGTCCGACGCGGCCGCAAGGGCCCGGAAGTACGCCGTGACCTGGTCGTAGTCCGCGAGCTTGTAGTCCTCGCCGGGCGCGAAGCCGATGACGTCGGCGGGCGTGGGGACGGGGGCGGGAACGCCCTCTGTCGTTTGCGCCCGGAGCACCGCGGGCGTCACAACCTCCACCCCGAACCCCGTCGCGAGCCCGGCCGCGAGGACGAATGCCGACAGCGTGCCCGGGCGTCGCATCGTCGGCTCCCTCAACTCACAGGCGCGCGCGGGATCTTCTGATCCCGCATGGCCGCCTCGTAGATGAACGTGGCCATCACAATGGCGCCTTCCCGCAGGTCGGCCTCGCTCATGCGCTCGTAGAAGTCCTGGTTGGTGTGGTGCGTGTGCGTGTCGTAGCCCTGGTAGTCCTGGATGGTGTTGAAGCCGGGCAGTCCCGCCGCGGTGAACGCCTTGTGGTCCGTGCTCCCGATCGCGTCGATCACGTTGCGCTTCGCGCCGATCTTCTTCAGCGGCTCGAGCCACGCGTCGAAGATGGCCTTCGTCGCGGGATTCTCCTCCGCGTACCAGCCGTAGATGCCGCCCCGGCCGGGATCGTGGTTGAAGTAGACCGACAGGTTGTTACGCGCCGCGGCGTCGGCGGGATCGTCCGGAGAAAGGTGCTCGGCCACATACGCGCGTGAACCGAGCAGCCCTTCCTCCTCGCCCGTCCAGATGGCCAGTCGGATCGTGCGGCGCGGCTTCACGCCGAGCGCCTTCAGGATGCGCATGGCCTCCAGCGCGGACGAAACGCCGTCGGCGTTGTCGGTGGCGCCGGTCGCCGAGTGCCAGGAGTCGAGGTGTGCCCCGAGCATGACCACCTCGTCCCCGATGTCGGGATCGGTCCCGGGGATCTCGGCAAGGATGTTGTACCCGTTCGTGTCCTGGTCCCAGTACTTCGTCTTCACGTCCACGCGCAGGCGCACGGGCTCGCCGGCCTGGATCATGCGCACGATCAGGTCGTAGTGCTCCGAAGCGACGATCACGGACGGCACCGCGTCGTCCTTCGTGTTCTGGTTGCCCAGCACGAAGAGTGTGCCCTCCGTGCCCTGGTTCGGCTGCAGCACCGCGCCCGCTCCAGCCTCCTGAAGGAGCCCGGGAAGCTCACGCCGGTCCACCTGGCTTTCAGGCCGAAGAAAGCGCGGTGCGCCAATGGGCACGCGGGCGTCCGTATCGGCCGGCTGGGGCCGGTCCGCCTCGATGAAGGTCTCCATGGGTGGATAGGGGAGCACGACCCGGCCCTTCAACTCCGACGCGCGGGCGCGGATCTGGTCCGCGCTCCAATCTCCGATGTAGACCGGCGCGCCTTCGATCGCCCCGCGCGTGGACGGCGTCCACGCCTCCGGATACCCGACGATCGGAAAGTAGCGGGGCGCCGTCATCTCCAGGGTCAGCCCCTCCAGCGTCCAACCCCGCCCGAAGTCCCACGTCTCCTGGTGCACGTTCGACAGCCCGAACGCGCGCATCCGATCGGTGGTCCAGTCCACCGCGCGCTTCGCTGCCGGACTCCCGGTCAGGCGAGGTCCGATGACATTGGAGAGGTAGTTGAACGAGGCCAGGACCTGGGAGTGGTCCGTCCCCTCCGCGATGATGCGGTCGATCATCGCGCGGTCTACGGGCTCCTGTGCGGCCAGGGAGGCGGACGCGAGCGGCGTAACGGGGGCGATGAGGAGCCCTGCCGCCAAAAAGAGGCCGGAAGTCAGGCCGGAAGTCGGAAAAGCGGAAGTCAAAAAAGCGGTGCGGTGGCGCATGGCGATCTCCGAGAAGATCCTTAGGACAGCGGATTCCTCCAAGATGGCGTGCCGCAGGTGCCGCCGCGAGCATCCACACGCCGCGCGTGCCACGAGCGTCGGCTCCTGGACACGGTTCACCCCTTGTGGCGGGGCGTTTTGACCCGTCCTTTCACGCGATTCCCCCACCTCACCGCGAGGAGGAACCTTGGCCGCGAAGGCGTACTTCACGTCGGAGACATTTCACTTCCTGAACGAACTGGCCGCCCACAACGATCGCGTGTGGTTCGCGGCCAACAAGTCACGGTACGAAGACCACGTGAAGGTGCCGGCGCTCCGCTTCATCCAGGACTTCGCGCCGACCCTCGAAGGGATCAGCCCCCACTTCCACGCGGGGCCGCGCTCGCTCTTCCGCATCTACCGGGACACGCGCTTCGGCAAAGACAAGCGACCCTACAAGACGCATACGGGAATCCACTTCCGTCACGACCGCGCCAAAGACGTTCACGCGCCCGGCTTCTACCTGCACGTCGAGCCGGGCGCCTGCTTCGTCGGACTCGGCCTCTGGCATCCGGACGGGCCCACGACGCGCAAGATCCGTGAGGCGATCGTCGACGATCCGGCGGCGTGGAAGCGCGCCGCCCATGGGAAGAAGTTCACCGGGTCGCTTTCACCCTCGGGAGATCAACTCACCCGCGCGCCCCGAGGCTTCGATCCGAACCATCCCCTGATCGAGGACCTGAAGCGGAAGGACTTCATCGGTGGGAAGGACCTCACGCAGACAGTGGTCATGAGCGCCGACCTGCCGGGTCAACTCGGCAAGATCTTCGGGGCGGGCGCCGACTTCATGGCGTTTCTGTGCAAGGCGGTCGAGGTGCCCTTCCGGTGAGCCTCGGCCTGCAGGCCTTCCTGGCGCTCCTGCCCATCGCGCTGGGGGCCGTCCTCCTGATCGCGTTCCGCGTGCCCGCCAAGTACGCGATGCCCGCGGCGTACCTGGCCGCCGTGGGGGTGGCGTTACGCGGATGGCATATGGCGGACGAACGGGTCGTGGCCGCGTCGATCCAGGGGCTCTTCCTCACCTTCGACCTGCTCTTCATCATCTTCGGCGCTCTCCTCCTGCTCCACACCCTGGAGCGCTCGGGCGGTGTGGCGGCGATCCGGCGAAGCTTCCATGGGGTCAGCGACGACCGACGTGTCCAGGTGGTCATCGTGTGCTGGCTCTTCGGCTCGTTCATCGAGGGATCGGCGGGCTTCGGCACCCCGGCCGCCGTGACCGCACCGCTCATGGTGGCGCTCGGCTTTCCCGCCGCCGCGGCCGTGATGCTCGGCATGATGGTCCAGAGCACGGCCGTCACGTTCGGCGCGGTGGGCACGCCGATTCTGGTAGGCCTGCAGGGCGGCCTTGGAGGCGCGGCATTCAACGCGCAGCTCGCGGCGGCCGGCCTGACCATGATCGACTACCTCCGCCTCGTGACCGCCAAGG
>JBBSOM010000118.1:0-7288 GCA_038259715.1 Longimicrobiales bacterium | reverse complement strand
CGGCCGGCGCCGACCGCGTGACCTCGCCGGCCCTCGCGGCCACCCGCGCGGCCGCCGCGCGCGCCGCGGAAATCCCTCACGAGTGCGATCATGCGTGGCTGTGGGTCATGGACTTTCCGGTATTCGAACCGCTCGACGGCGACGGGCTGGCCGCGGGTCACCATCCGTTCGTCATGCCGCACCCGGATGACATGCACCTGCTCGACGCGGATCCCGTGAAGACGCGGGGGCAGGCGTACGACCTCGTCTACAACGGCACGGAGTTCGGTTCGGGGAGCATCCGTATCCACGAGCCGGAGTTGCAGCGGAAGATCCTTCGACTGCTCGGGCTGGACGAGGCGGACATCGATCGGAAGTTCGGCTTCCTTCTGGAGGCGCTTTCGGCCGGAGCACCGCCGCATGGTGGCATCGCGCTCGGTGTGGATCGCATCGTCCAGCGCTTCGTGGGAGCGGGTAGCATCCGTGACGTCATCGCGTTCCCGAAGACGACGGCGGCGCGGGCGCTTTTCGAGGGCGCGCCGAGCCCGGTGACCGACGACGATCTCGCCGATCTCGGTCTGCGGCTGGCTGTCCAGCCACCCCCCCGGTAGGATACGCAGGTGCCCAACGGAGACACCGTCGTCGAACATCGCCTGGATACGGAAGGCGCCGACCAGCTCATGCTGGCGGGCGTGAACGACCGCAATTTCCAGGAGTTGAGCCGCCTCTTCGGCGTACGCGCCGTCCTGCGCGGGAACCATCTCATCCTGTCCGGAGGTCTGGACGGCGTGGAACGCGCCGTGCCGGTGTCTCAGCATCTGATCGAGCTTGCGCGCTTGCGCGTGCCGTTCGACACGCCCGATATCGGGCGCTTTGCCGACGGAATGGAGGCATTGGGGCCGACGGGGATCGTCCGCCCCGACGACGATGTCCGCATCGCGCTTCCGGGCTCCCGCCGGGTCATCGTCCCCAAGTCCGACGGACAGCGCCGCTACCTCCAGTCGATCTTCGCCAACGACGTCGTCATCGGCATCGGACCGGCGGGGACGGGCAAGACGTATCTGGCGGTGGCCGCCGCGGTAGACGCGCTGTACAAGAAGCGCGTTCGACGCATCATCCTGGCCCGCCCGGCCGTCGAGGCCGGGGAGAACCTGGGCTTCCTGCCCGGTGACCTCCAGGAGAAGGTCGATCCGTATCTGCGCCCTCTGTACGACGCGCTGGAGGACATGATGCCGCTCGACCGCGTGCGGCGGGCGCTCGATGACTCGACCATCGAGATCGCACCGCTCGCCTACATGCGGGGACGCACCCTGTCGGACGCCTTCGTGATCCTGGATGAGGCCCAGAACGCCACCACCGCGCAGATGAAGATGTTCCTGACGCGGCTTGGGCTGAACTCACGCGTGGTCATCACCGGCGACAAGACGCAGATCGACCTGCCTCGGAAGTCGGATTCCGGACTGCTGGAGGTGGAACAGATCCTTTCGGACATCGAGGGGATCAGCCTGATCTACCTCGACGCCAAGGACGTGATCCGGCACAGGCTCGTGAAGGACATCATCCGAGCCTACGAGCGGATGGACGAGCAGGCCGAGGCGCGCGGCTCGGCGTGAAGCGCCAGCGCGGGCCCGGTCCCGACTCGGTCCTGAAGCGCCTGTCGGGCGATCCGGGGCGCTCCACGGGCGCTCGTGTGGCGCACCACGGCGCGCGTCTGCTACTCCTGATCGTGCTCGCGTCGATGATCACCGCGCTCTTCCCACCGAGCGCCCGCCTCGCGGTGGGCCGGTACGAGGTCGGGATGGTTGCGCCGGAAGACGTGATTGCCCGGATCCCGTTCACCGTGCCGAAGACCCCCGAGGACCTGGCCCGGGACAGGGAACTCACGATGGCCTCCGTGCCACCGACGTACATCCTCGTGCCCGCGGCGGCCGACTCGATGGCCACCCGTTTGCGGTCGTTCTTCGATGCGATCGACAGCGCGGCCGCGCGTGGCGACCGGGCGGGCGTGGAGCGGGCTCTGCGGGGGAGTTCGCTGGTCACCACCGCATCTCAGGTCGATGCGCTGATGAAGGATGACACCCGGCGCATGCTCCGGCGGGTGGCCCTGAGCGCCGCGACAGACCTGATCCCACGCGGTGTGGTCGATGCGGGGCAGGCCGCCGACATCACCACGCCCTCGATCACGGTGCGCGATGGCGAACGCGAGCGCTCGGTGCCGACGTCCGACATCATGACGCAGCGGGAGTTCTTCCAGGCCGCGCTTGGACTTCTGCCCACCTCGGCGTCCCCGGACCTTTCGAACCTGCTGCGCCTCATCCTGATCCGCCACATCGAGTTCAGCTACGTCCTCAACGTGGTGGCCACCGAGTTGGACCGTGACGCTGCTGCGCGCTCCGTGCCGACGACCAAAGACAGCGTGCTACAGGGACAGGCCATCGTGCGCGCCGCGGACCCGATCGGTCCGACCCAACTGGAGCGGCTGAACGCGTACGAGGAACAGTTGCGGACCGTGGGACTGCTCGAGGGACACGGCTTCCGGCCCGGTCCGCTCTTCGGGGCATGGCTCGTCAACATGATGCTCCTGCTGCTCTTCGGACTGCTGTTGCTGTACTTCCGTACGGAGGTCTACGCCCAGTTCCGGTGGGTGCTGCTCCAGGCCCTGCTCGTCGTCGCCTACTTCGTCGCGGCGGCGTTGATCGCCCGTAACGGGCTGGCGCCGGAGTGGCTTCCGATCGCGTTCGTGGCACTCCCGGTCGCCGTCCTGTGGGACACCCGCATGGCGTTCTTCCTGGTCTTCGTGATCGCGCTGATCACGGGAACGCTCCCGCCCTTCGGCGACTACGGGACCCTGCTCACCGTGGCCGTGGGGGGTGGGGCGGCCGCCATGAGCGTGCGCGCCGTGCGGAGGCGGTCGGAGACGTGGGTGTCCATCGCGATCATCGCGGTCGCGACCGGGCTGGTGCTTCTCGGCCACGGGCTCGTCACCGGGCACGCGCCGGGGGAAGTCCTGCGCGCGAGCGCGTATTCGGCCGGCAACGCCACGGTTTCGGCGCTCCTGGCCATGGGCTTTCTATGGGTGTTCGAACTGTTCACCGGCATCACGACGGACCAGACGCTCCTGGAATGGGCGGATCCGACGCGCCCGCTCCTCAAGCGGCTTTCGTTGGAGGCGCCGGGGACGTACGCGCATTCGATCAACGTCGCAAACCTCGCCGAGGCCGCGTGCAATGCGATCGGCGCGAACGGGCTGCTGTGTCGCGTGGGTGTGTACTATCACGACGTCGGCAAGATGCTCAAGCCGCACTACTTCGTGGAAAACCAGCCTGACGGGCGTAACCCCCACGACAAGCTCAAGCCCGAGACGTCGGCGATGATCGTGCGCGAGCACGTGACCGAAGGGGCGCGCCTGGCCCGGGACGCCAAGGTGCCGGATATCGTCACGCAGTTCATCCTCGAACACCACGGTACGCAGCGCATCGGCTTCTTCTACGAGAAGGCGCTGGAGGAGAGTGAAGGAGACCTGGATCCGGAGCGCTATTCGTATCCAGGCCCGAAACCCCAGTCGCGCGAGACCGCGATCGTGATGCTCGCGGACTCGTGCGAATCCGCCACCCGAGCCATGAAGGACCCGACTCCCGACCGGGTACGCGACCTGATCCACACGGTCGTACAGGGCAAGATCGAGGTCGGCCAGCTCGACGAGGCCCCCCTCACGCTGAGGGAGATCGCGATCATCGAGGAGCAGTTCACGAAGATCCTCGGCGGCGTCCTGCATCGTCGCATCGAGTATCCGGCGACGAAGCACCTCACCGATGCTCCCCGTGAGGGAGACACCACGGCCAATGCTCCCGCTCCTTCGGCGGACGACGAGGCAGGCGCGTGACGGACGCCGCGGCCGCCGAGGTCGTCGTCAATCTCGGCACCTTCAACGGTGAGGATGCCCGCACGCTCGAACATGCCGTTCGAGCGGTGTTGGCCTCCGAACACGCGGCGCCTGCGGAATTCTCCCTGACGCTGCTCGATGACGAGGGTATCCGGGCCCTCAACGCGCGCTACCTGGGCAAGGATCATCCGACGGACGTGATCGCGTTTTCCCTCGGCACGGATGCGCACCCGCTCGGAGACGTTTACATCGGCGCCGACCAGGCGCGGCGACAGGCCGAGGAGCTGGGGGTGCCGGTGAATGAGGAGCTCGTGCGCCTGGCGGTCCACGGGACCCTTCACGTGCTCGGGCACGACCATCCCGACGGCCCCGAACGCATGAACAGCCCCATGTTCCAGCTCCAGGAGCGACTCGTCCGCGCGATGCTCGGGGTGGACTCGTGAGCACGCCCGCGGACGAACTGGAGAAGATCCAGGAGCGCCTGGCCAGCCTCGCCGCCGCAGGCGATGTGGAGGGGTTGCAGGCCGAGGTCTCCGCGTTGCACCCGTCCGACATCGCGGACCTCGTGGAGTGGATGGATGACGAGAAGCATCAGGTCCTGCTCCTGTCCTCGCTTCCCGCCGACATCGCGTCCGAAACGCTGGCCGAGATGGAAAGCGGTGAGGAGCGGGCGGACCTGCTCTCGGCACTGCACCCGACCAAGGGTGCGGAGTTGTTGCAGGAGCTGGCGGACGACGATGCCGCGGACCTGATCGGTGAGTTGGAGCCGGAAGAACGGCGCCGCATCCTGGCGGCCCTGCCGGTGGAGGATGCCGGCGACCTGCGCGGCTTGCTCCTCTACGATGAGGAGTCCGCCGGTGGCCTGATGACCACCGAGTTCGTTTCGGTGCTCGTGACGCTCACCGCCGCCGAGGCCATCGAACAGGTGCGCCTCCAGGGTCGCGAAGTCGAGGACTTCTATACCGTCTTCGTGGTCGACGAGCGCGACCGGCTGCTCGGGACCGTCCGCCTGGACAACCTGATCATTGCCCAACCGCAGGATACGGTGGCCTCGCTGGTGGAGCCGGTGGCCGCCTCCGTGCGCCCCGACGTGGACCAGGAGGAGGTGGGGCGCCTCATCTCCCGTTACAACCTGGCCTCGATCCCCGTGGTGAACGAGTTCGACGTCCTGCTCGGTCGGATCACGTTCGATGACGTCATTGACGTCATGGAAGCCGAGCAGACGGAGGACATCTTCAGGCTGGCGGGCGTCGGCGGTGACGAGGAGGCCGTCCGCTATACCTGGTACGAGTCGGTGAGGGCGCGCCTGCCCTGGCTCTTCATGAACCTGCTCACCGCCTCGCTCTCGGCCACGGTCGTGTATCTGTTCTCTGGCACCATCAAGAACGTCGTCATCCTGGCCTCGGTCATGGGCATGGTGGCGGGCATGGGCGGGAACGCGGGCACGCAGGCCCTGGCGGTCACGGTGCGCAGCATCGCGATCGAACGGGGCACGGGCCGCAAGCACGGCCTTGTCGTCGGCAGGGAGATCATGGTCGGGTTCGTGAACGGGCTCGTCCTGGGCAGCATCCTGGCCGTCGCGGCCGTGCTCGTGAACGGCGATCCGCGCCTGGGCCTCGTCGTCTTTCTCGCCATGTGGGGGAACCAGATGGTGGCCAGCTTCGTAGGGTCCTTCGTCCCCTCCGTGCTCGACCGGGTGGGCATCGACCCCGCCGTCGCGTCGTCCGTGTTCGTGACAGCGTGCACGGACCTGTGCGGCTTCCTCTTCCTGCTCGGCCTCGCCACGGCCGTCCTGATGCCGAAGTGAAGCGAATCCTCCGCAGCCTCTCGGTCCTGTTCACGCTGACCCCGTTCGTCCTGGCGTTCCTTCGTGACCGCAAGCGATGGGTGGTCTTCGGAAGCCCGGTGCAGCGTTCCGCCGAGGGCCATCGTCGTCGGGCGGAACGGCTCACGGCCCGGGTGGCCGGCCTGGGCCCGACCTTTGTGAAGCTGGCCCAGCTCTTCGGCTCACGGGCCGACATCCTGCCGGAGCCCTATCTGTCGGAGATCGGTCGGCTCCAGGACCAGGTGCCGGCGGACAGCCCCGAGGAGATCCTGCGGGTCATCCGGGAAGAACTCGGGGCACCCGCGGAAGAGGTCTTCGAGGACTTCCAGCGGGAGCCGATGGCCGCCGCCAGCCTGGGCCAGGTGCACCGCGCGCGGGTCGAAGGGAGGGATGTGGTGGTGAAAGTGCTGCGCCCCGGTGTGGAGGCCGCGGTCGCCCTCGACCTCGACATTTCGTTCCGGCTCCTCTTCTGGCTGAACATCCTGTTTCCGAACCACCACGTGCGGGCCGTCACGAACGTCGTGCGGGAGTTCAGCGTCCGGGTGAAGGCCGAGATGGACTTCAGGGAGGAGGCCGCGAACATCGAACGCTTCCGCCGCGTCTTCGGGCGGGAACGGAAGGCGCGGGCGCCGGAGGTCTTTGAGCGCTTCACGCGCCGGCGCGTTCTGGTGATGGAGTACTGCCAGGGCACGAAGATCGATCGCCTCCACGACCTCTTCCGCACCGGGACGCTGTCGTTCAGACAGGTCATGGAGACCCTGACCGGGGTCTACCTGCGCATGATGATGATCGACGGCTTCATGCACGCGGATCCACACCCCGGAAACCTCCTCGTGGAGAACGACGGCACGCTCATCGTGCTCGACTGGGGCGCGGTGCTCGACGTACCGAAATGGACACGGGAGTCGATCCTGAGCGTCGCGCTCGCGGTGGGGCGCGAGGACATCGACGGCGTCATCAACGAGATGTACCACCTCGGCATGATCAGCCCGGAGGTCTCGCGCGGTGAGATCCGGGAGGCCGCGACGGAGATCCTGCGCATCGTCGAACGGGCGAAGACCACGAACCGGAAGCGCATCGTCGAGGAGATCCTCACGCAACTCCTCGATACGTTCTACACGTGGCCGTTGGTGCTGCCGCAGGAACTCGTGTATTTCTTCCGCACCGCCGCGCTCATCGAAGGATTGGCGTTCCGTTACGACGAGAACTTCGACGGTCTGACCTTCATCCGTGACGTGGTGCGCGCGAACCGGGCCGACCTGCTCCGCCAGACCGGACACCAGCCGGCCCAAATCGCCAAGGGCTTCATCGATGAGGCCCAGCTCGCGGTGCGTCAGGTGCGTGACCTTGTCACGCGCGCCGAGCGGGAAGAGCTTCGCGTCCGGGTGCATCCACGCGACATGCAGACGCAGGAGCGCTTCCTGCACCTGCAGGCACGCCGGCTCCTGCTCAGTATCTTCGCGACGGCTACGGCCGTGATCAGCTCGATCCTCTTCCTGGCGCTACGCAACTGGTGGCTGCTGGGGGCGGGGCTCGCGGCGTCACTGCTGATGTTCGTGGTCGTGCTCTTCCTCCCGACCCACCTTCTCGAAAACCCGCTG
>JBBSOM010000117.1:0-7323 GCA_038259715.1 Longimicrobiales bacterium | reverse complement strand
CTCCCACGCGCCGGCCGCGTCGATCTGGTCCTGAAGCCGCGCCTGCTCCTCGAGCAGCGCGTTCATCTCCTCGTCGGTCGAGATCTCGCCGAACTTCAGGTTCACGTCCTCGAAGCGCTTCAGCAGGTCGCGCGTCTCCTTCACGCCCAGCTCGACGTTGCCCTTCACGTCGAGCGAAGGATCGAGTTCGGGCTCCTGGGACAGGTATCCGATGCGCGTACCTTTGGCGGCCCACGCCTCGCCCTGGAAGTCCGTGTCCACGGCGGCCATGATCCTGAGGAGCGAGCTCTTCCCCGCGCCGTTCGGGCCCACGACGCCGATCTTGGCGCCCGGGTAGAAGGAAAGGTTGATGTCCTTCAGGATCTCCCGTTTGGGCGGGACGATCTTGCTCAGACGGTGCATATGGTAGATGAACTGCGGTCCGCTCATGATTGCTTCTGGCCGGTGGGTGCTGTGTGGGAGGTGCCGGTCCCGAGGGCCGTCGTTTTCGTGTGGGGTCGACGCCGCGGGCGGAGAATCTAACGCGGGGCCCACCGCGACGGGGAGGCGAGAGACTGCACGGGGATCGGGGAGCTGCGTACGGATGGACGGAACGAGCGGGTCGTGATCCCGCCATTCATCCAGGGGAGACGTCCGCTCGGCCCGGGCGTGGGCGCGACACGGAAGTTCTTTGTGGGAGTCTGATACGGAGCCGGCGCGTCTTTGTGCGATCCTCATGGGCCGCGCGCCAGCTTGAGTGCCATGGATCAAGCGGCGCAGGAATTCGCGACGGTCACCGGTGGGGGCGTCCCCGCCTCTTTCGCAAATGCACGGCGGCGGGTTCAGCGTGCCGTGGTGGTGGGGTGCGGACGGGTTGGGGCGCACGCGGCAGGCCTTCTCAGTGCGGGGGGTGCGGAGGTGATCGTGGTGGACAGCGACGAGTCCGCCTTCGACAAACTGGATCCCGCGTTCAGTGGCTTTCGGGTCCTCGGCGACGCCTCGGAGTTCGCGGTCCTTCGGCGGGCCGAGACCGCGGATGCCGACGTGCTCTTCGCCGCCACGGAGAGCGACACGCTGAACATCATGGTCGCGCAGGTGGCCAGGGTCCGATTCGACGTGGCGCTGGTCGTCGCTCGAGTCTTCCTTCCCGAGTGGGAGGGCGCCTATCGCGAGCTCGGCATCCGGACCGTCTCCCCGGTGAGTCATGCCGTCCTGGCATTCCTCGACATGCTTTCCGTCGAGGCCCACTGATGCAAATCCTCTTGGTCGCGTCCGGACCGCCGGCCTACTTCGTCGCCCGTCGCTTTCTCGACGCCGGTCACCACGTGACGCTGGTGGTGGACGGCCTCAATGAAGCGACCCGGCTCTCTCGGTCGCTCGAAGGAGCGATCGTCGTGAACGGTGACGGCGCGCGCCCCGACGTCCTCGACGATGCCGGTGCCCTCCACGCCGACGTACTTGTGGCCGCCACGCTGGAGGACCACCGCAACCTGGTCGCGTGCCAGATGGGCAGGAACGTCTTCTTCATACGGCGTACCCTCGCCGTGGTCAACGACCCCGATAACCGCGAGGTCTTTCGTAGCCTCGGTGTCGACTCAACGATCTCGGTTGCCGACCTGTTGTCCAGCATCGTAGCCCAGAAAGTCGCTTCCGACGATGTCCGCCGCCTCGAGGCCTTCGCGGGCGGGCGCGCGCTGGTCACCGAACTGGTTCTCTCCGCGGGGGCCGCGGCGGTGGGCGCGCGTCTCGCCGACCTGGACTCCGGGCAGGGGCTCGTCGCCATGGTCATCCGCGGGGATGATGTCCTCATCGCGCACGGAGCCACACGCCTGGAGGCCGGGGACCGGCTATTGGTGGTGACGGCACCTGGAACCGGCGACGGGCTTATCCATCGGCTTCTTGGATGAAGTGGATCGTGCAAGTGCCCCGGCTCCGCGTGATTGCCGGGCGGTACACCAGGATGCTCGGCTATATCGGATATGTCGCGGTCATCTCCGGCGTTGTCGTGGCGAGCCCGGCGATCGTCGTGCTCGCGTTTCCGAGCGAGTTGTCGACGCAGCCCGCGTACCTTATCCCCGGAGCCCTTCTGGTACTGTTGGGGACCCTGGCCCGTCGCCTCGGCCCGGACGACGGCGGTGCGTTGAATTGGGCCGAGGGCGCGGTGGTGGTGTTGGTCTCCTGGGTGCTCGCAGTGCTGTTCGCTGCGGTGCCCTTCATGTGGGTCGGGGGTTTGGACTTCACCCAGGCGGTGTTCGAGTCGACGAGCGGATGGACGACGACGGGGCTTTCCGTGGTCGATGTCGCCTCCGCCCACCCAACGATCCTTTTCCTGCGCAGCGCGCTCCAGCTGGCGGGAGGCGCGGGTCTGGCGATCCTCATGCTGAGCGCGCTGGTGGGGCCGTCCGGGACGGGCATCGCGTCGGCCGAGGGGAAGGAGGAGCGGCTGGTGCCAGTGGTCGGTCGTTCTTCGGCGTTGGTCGTGCGGATCTACACGGGCTACGCCTTCATTGGCACGTTAGCGCTACGTGTCGCCGGCATGACCTGGTTCGACGCCGTGAACCATTCCTTCACGGCCGTTTCAACCGGGGGCTTCTCGACCCGAGTGGATTCTATCGGCTCATGGGATTCGCCGGCCATCGAGGCCACACTCACCGTCCTCATGGTGGCCGGGAATCTGAGTTTCGTGACCGCTTGGGCCGCGGCGCGCGGGAAATGGCGTGAGGTATTGAGTAACGGAGAGGTGCGCACATTCGCGCTCTTCGCCGCGGTGGGAGTTCTGTTGGTGTGGGCCGGCGTCACCGACGGTCACTTCCCCCATCCAAACAAGGCGGTTCGTGTCGCAGTCTTCGAAACCATGAGCGCGCTGACCACGACTGGTTTCTCCACCGTGGGGTACCTCCCATGGCCCTCCGTTGGCTGGTGCATCCTGATCCTCCTGATGGTCGTGGGGGGTGGCACCTGTTCCACCGCGGGTGGACTGAAGCAATATCGCGTTTACGTGGTCTACAGGTATCTCAGCCACGACGTAATCCGACGGTTGCGCCCGAGCCGTGCGGTGAGCGCGCCATACGTGCATGACGGGGCTTCCCGGCGCTTCCTGACGGATGCGGAGATCGCCGGTGTCGGGGGTTTCATGCTACTCTACTTTGCCGCGCTGGGCGTCGGCACCACGATACTTGCCGCGTATGGGTATGGCCTCCGCGAGAGTCTCTTTGAGTTCGCCAGCGCCCTGGGAACGGTTGGACTCTCCGTTGGTGTCACGGCGCCCACCGCCCCGGCCGGACTGCTCTGGACGGAGACCGCCGGCATGCTGTTCGGGCGCCTGGAGTTCTTCACGGTTCTGGTCGGCTCCGCCCGGGTCGTCCAGGACGCCCGTTTCACCGGGATCGCGGTATGGCATGCCTTGAAGACCCCCCGGGGCCACGGGTAACCGGGCTCGGGCTCCTTTCGACGAACACTGATGTCTTCTTCACGCACGGGGGCGGCTTCTTTGTGCCTTCCTCATGCCTCCCAGGGAGCTTTCATGGAGGAAGGCCGATTTCCTCCACCCACCGGAACCATCTCATGCCTACTGCGGATCCCGACGGCAACGGGTCGGAAAGGTCCTTTCAGCGATCGTGCCTGTTCGCCTTCCTGAGCCACAGCGCACGGTCGCCCGCAGCCGATTTGCCGTCTACCGCCGAACTAAGTCGTGGAACACGGCGCGAAGATAGAGCTGCGAGGGTACCTTACGGCACATGAACACCGTCCTCATCGTGGATGACGAGCCCCACATCCGGCGTGCCCTGCGCAACGCCCTTTCTGGCTATTTCGAGCGAGTGGTAGAGGCCGCCACCGCCGGCGAGGCCGTGGACCTCGCAGCTGCGTACCGGCCGGACCTCGTGGTGCTTGACCTGGGGCTCCCCGACCGCCCGGGTCAGTGGGTGTGCGCCGAACTCCGTAAGTGGTCGTCAGTACCCATCGTGGTGCTGTCGGCACACCACGCCGATGGCGACAAGGTCCGCATGCTCGACGAGGGTGCCGACGACTATGTGACCAAGCCATTCAGTCCAGCCGAGCTTCAGGCGAGGGTGCGCGCCCAGCTACGCCGAGCGCGCCTCTCTGCGCTCCCCGGCGAGGATGAGTCCATCGCCATCGGCGACCTCGTCATCAACCCCGGGGCGCGCACCGTACGGCGAGCGGGCGAGGAGATCCACCTGACGCCGACGGAGTGGGAGCTGCTCCGGGCGTTCCTGAGGAACGCCGGGAAGACGCTCACGCACCGTCAGCTCTTCAGAGCTGTGTGGGCAACATCTTCTGGAGACCCGCAGCAATACCTGCGCGTCTATGTGGCGAACCTGAGGCGCAAACTGGAGCCGGACGTGATTCGGCCCAACCTCATCATCACGGAGCCGGGCGTGGGATACCGGTTCGAGATCCGTGTTTGAAGGCGCGCCGCGACCACCCTGGCGCTCCGGAAGGCCGCTTCCTGGCCTACTGTTGTGGGCCTCACTCGGTGCCGCTGCGACCGGAGTGCTCTGGGCGTACCGGGACGTGCTGGAGCAGGCGCAGGTGGCATTGGCGTACCTTCTCGTCGTGCTTGGGGCGAGCGCGCGAGAGGGCCGCGTGGTGGGCCTCGTTATGGCGGTGCTCTGCTTCCTACTCTTCAATTTCTTCCTGCTCCCGCCACTCTACACGTTGAGTATTGCCGACCCGCTGGAGTGGTGGGTGCTGGTGTCCTTCCTGATCACGGGTGGCGTCGCGGCCGAACTGCTGCATCGCTCGCAGCGGGCGGTCGCGCTCGCCGAGAACCGCGCACGCGAGATCGAGCGCCTGGCGGAGGAAGCGAAGCATGTCGAGGCGCTCAGGGAGGCGGATCGTCTCAAGGATGCAATGCTCGCCAGCGTCTCCCACGACTTGCGCACGCCGCTCACCTCCATCCGCGCCCTCGCGGCGGAACTGCGGTCACAAGGGCACGAAGCTGCCGCGATCATCGAGGAGGAGGCCGAGCGGCTGAACCGGTTCGTCAGTGACATGCTGGAGCTTTCGAGGATCCGCGCCGGCGCGCTTCCTGTGGAGCCCGCCCTGAACGCGGCGGAAGATCTGGTGGGGGTTGCGCTCCAGCGCATCCGTGGGCTTCCGGGAGCCGAGTTCGTTCAGGTACGGCTGCCCGCGGGAGACCTGCCAGTCGGTCGATTCGATTTTGTCCAGGCGCTGAGGTCGCTCGTAAATCTACTCGAGAACGCCTTGCGTCACGCGCCCCCGGGAACGCGCGTTGGGTTGGATGTCAGGCGCAGTGGCGTGACGGTACTCTTCGAGGTCGGCGACCGGGGCGCCGGCGTGCCCGAGGAACAACGCGAGCGTCTGTTCGAGCCCTTCCATCATGGTCCCGGCCCGGGTCTCCGCGGAGGGACGGGGCTGGGGTTGGCCATCGCGCGCGGGGCTGCGCGCGCACAGGGGGGGGACGTCGAATATAAGCCGAGGGAGGGAGGTGGGAGCCTCTTCACACTACGCCTCCCCGCGGCGGATCTCCCGGGCTTCCCTTGATGATTCGTTGACGCTCAAGCGGCTCGCGTTTGTGCCTCTCCTACGGCGATGTGGCCATCGTTGGTAGGAGCGAGGAGGCCCCCATGTCAGAGACGAAGGGGCGGTCGTCCACGTCGAGCCGGGGCTCGGCGCGGGCAGACGCCAGCGATGTCACCATACGGTACGCGGACCATATCCGAAGGGCCCGCGAGAGGATCGCCGCTCGGCGGTTTCCGGCGGCCTGGGCGGACCTCAGTCGCGCTGTCGGGCTGGATCCAGAGCGGCCTGACGCCTTCAACCTTCTGGGCGTGTTAAAGGAGATCCGCGGCGATCGACTCGGCGCCCAGACGCTGTGGCGCGTCTCCCTCGACCTCGATCCGCGCTACACACCCGCCCGTGACAATCTCGCGCGCTCGACCCGCCGAAACACGGGCTTCGGCTCTCCCTGCCTGGGATAGACCATCACCGCCCTACTTTGAACGGCCGGCCGGCTCCCTTATCCTTTCGACGAACTCGAAGGACAGCCGCCCGACGGAGCCGGCATCTGAAACGAACCAACAACGGCAACGGACCGCGCCTTGCTTTCTGGGGCGACGCCAGTGCCTCGAAAGAGTATCTGTGGGGCACGAAGAAGTCCGGAGTGTCGTACCTGCGACGCGCCCTCACCCCTTCGCGCCTCCTGGTACTCTCCTTCGTCGGTCTGATCCTGATGGGTACAGTGGGCTTCATGGTCCTGCCTGGACTCTACACGGGTCAGCCTCTCGGATGGTTGGACGCGCTCTTCACGTCGACGAGCGCCGTGTGCGTGACCGGCCTCGCCGTGGTAGACACCGCCACCTACTTCACCACGGCGGGGCAGGCGTGGATCCTTTTTCTGGTCCAGCTCGGGGGGCTGGGCATCCTGACGTTCACGACGCTGGTGATCCTCGCGCTTGGGCGGCGCCTGTCGCTGCAACACGAGGCCGTCACCGCCACGACCGCCGAGGTCGCGCCGGACGTGGATTTCCGGCAGCTCGTGCGCAACATCGTCCGCTTCACGCTGGCATTCGAGCTGCTTGGCGCACTCGTGCTCTTCATCGCGTGGGTCGGACGCTACCCCGTCGCAACCGCGCTTTGGCACGCGATATTCCAGTCCGTGAGCGCATTCTGCAACGCCGGGTTCTCCACGTTTTCCGACTCGCTCATGGGTTTCGCCGGCTCCCCCGTGGCGCTCCTCACCATCGGTGGGCTCATCGCGCTCGGCGGACTCGGCTTCCTGACCCTCGAAGAACTCCATCTTCGCTGGAGGCATCGCGGCGCACCCAACCCTGTGCGTCTCTCGCTCCATTCACGCCTGGTGCTCGGCGTCACCGCCGTGCTCGTGGTCGGGGGCATGGTCCTCTACGCCGTGCTCGAGTGGCGGAACACGCTCGGTGGGATGACGACCATGAACAAGCTGGTCAACGCGCTCTTCATGAGCCTGACCGCCCGCACGGCGGGATTCAACAGCGTGAGCTACGGGGCGACGGCCGACAGCACGAACTTCATCACGGTGCTGCTGATGTCGATCGGGGGCTCCCCGGGCTCCACGGCCGGCGGCCTGAAGACGACGACGTTCGCGGTACTCGTGGTCGCCGCACTTACGCGTTTGCGGGGACGGCACAACGCGAGTATCTGGGCTCGGACCCTGCCTGAGGAAAGCGTGCAGCGCGCGGTCGGGCTCTTCGTGGTCGGCTTCGTCGTGGTGACCATCGGTATCCTGATCCTGGCGGTCGTTCAGCTACCCCCCCTCGGATCGGGCTCGTCCAGCGGCTTTCTGGGCTACATGTTCGAGGCCGTGAGCGCGTTCAACACGGTCGG
>JBBSOM010000116.1:0-7345 GCA_038259715.1 Longimicrobiales bacterium | reverse complement strand
TTGCCGGCCCACCGGTCCGCCAGGAGCGTGGGGTCGATTTGCCAGACCAGGAGGCCGGTTCCCAGCAGCTTCTGGTCGAAGCCGACCCTCTCCCGGTTTTCGAGCAGGACGAACGTGCCGGTGCCGTCGCCCGACTCCAACCGAAACACCTTCCCCGACGTCTCCACGGGAGAAAGCACGAGGGCGCCGAGGTCCGTGCCCGTCGGGATCACGTCCACGTCCACCCACCCGAGGACCGACTTGCTCCACGCGCCCAGATGGCAGGGACTCTCGGGGGATTTTCCGTTGCATCCGTAGGCGCCGGTCGCCATCAGGTCCCAGTTGCCGTCGCCGCTGTTCCCGCCGCTCCGAGTGTCGTAGAGGTCGGGCAGCCCGAATGCGTGGCCGGCCTCGTGCGTGAAGACGCCGATCTCGTTGATGCCGACACCCGAGCATGCAAGCGCAGGCTGGATGAAGTAGTCGTCGATGCCGATGAAGCCGCCGTTGGCCGACGGCGTCGCGGTAGTGTAGGAGGAATGCAGGGTGGTCGCCTGCGCCAGCGACCACTTGTGCGACCAGATCTTGTCGCCGTTTCTGTTCCCGGCGCACTCGGCTCCGTTGGTCGGCTGGATGACGGCCAGCGCGTCCACATAACCGTCATCATCGCCGGAGTTCGGGAGGCCATCGGGCCCGTCGTTGTCGTACATCCCCCAGTCGACGGCCGGAAGCTGATCCAGGAGGCCGACGATGAAGTCTCCGACCCTGGCTGGAGGGAACAGCCCACTCTTGCCGCCTGCCGCCGCGGCCTGCGTCACGTCGGAGCGAACCCAACCCTGCACATCCCCGTCGAGCGTGACCCGTCCCCCGCTGACCTCCGAATAGTAGGCCTTGACCGTGCCCGGCCCACCTCCGAAGTAGGCCTCGTCGAAGTCGCCGATGGGCACGGGGCCGCTGCCTACCGGGGAGTCACTGAAGAGACCGAGCACCACGGGGATCCGGAAGGCCCCCTCGACCGTTCCTTCCCGAGGCCCGAGCACCGCAAGCGGTGAGCGGAGGAGTTGCCGGCTTCTCTGGAGGCTCTCCATCCGCTGGCGCATCCTGGCCGGCCGCCCGTGCGCGAACTGGAATGCGTCCGGATGCTGCATCCGCCACGCGGCGTACCCCGGCGGCAACGGCGTGCCGTTCAGCCGTGCGAGCAACTCGACATCCTGGCCCGAGACCGGAAGGGCCGTGACGCTCGACGCCGCGAGGGCGACCAGGAGGGCGGACAGACGCATGCGGAGACGGAAGCCTCGGGTGGGGGGGCGACGCGTTCGGTACACACCGCGGGATTCCAGGATCCCGGCGAGCCGGGGGCGGGTGCTTCCCGCCGACAGATGCCTAACCCAGATCCTGTCCGCGGATGCCGAGTTGGGCGCCGATCGTGCGCAGACCGTCGATCACGTTCTGGATGTGCTCGGTGCGCTCCAGGCCGATCAGCTCGATGCCCTGCGCGACGTCGTCGCGGCTCACGCCTGCCGCGAAGGTCTTGTCTTTGAGCTTCTTCGCGACCGACTTGGGGGTCAGGTCGTCGATACCCGTCGGGCGGACGAGACAGCACGCGAACACGAGCCCCGACAGCTCGTCGCAAGCGAACAGCACCTTGTCCAGTTCGGTCCCGGGCTCGACGCCCGTGAAGTCGGCCCGATGCGCCAGGATCGCATGCAGGACCTCCTCCGGGTAGCCGAGCTCACGGAGGTGCTCCACCGCCTGGAGCGGGTGGCGCTCCGGGTACTTCTCCCAGTCGAGATCGTGCAGCAACCCAGCGAGTCCCCACAGGTCCTCGTCGGCGCCGCGCAGGCGGGCGTATACGCGGACGGCCGCCTCGACGGCGTACATGTGCTTTCTGAGCGCTTCGTTCTCGACCCACTCCTCGAGCAGCGCGACGGCCTGGGTACGATCGGGCATGGAGAGTCCGTTCTGGATAGGGTTCGGTTGAGGGCGGGCGGCCGGCGACTCAGACCCGCGACGAAGGACACAGGTGCGAAACCACACACACCTCACAGCGGGGCTTTCTCGCGACGCAGACGCGGCGCCCGTGCCAGATGACCAGGTGCGAGAGGAGCGTCCACCGTTCACGCGGGAAGAGCACCATCAGGTCCTGCTCGATCTTCTCGGGCGTGTCGGCCGAGGTGAACGCGAGCCGTTTCGACACGCGCGTCACGTGCGTGTCGACAGCGATGCCCTCGTTGATGCCGAACGCGTTGCCGAGGATGACGTTGGCTGTCTTGCGCCCGACGCCCGGGAGCGCGCGCAAATCGACCATCGAGTGCGGGACCGCGCCCTCGTGCTCGCTCACCACCCCCACCGCGAACCCGATGATGTTCCTGGCCTTGTTCCGGAAGAAGCCCGTGGAGCGAATCAACGCCTCCACGTCCTCCTGGCTGGCGGCGGCCAGCGCGTGCGCATCCGGATAGCGCTGGAACAGCCCGGGCGTGACCATGTTCACCCGCTCGTCCGTCGTCTGCGCGGACAGTATCGTCGCGACCGCGAGTTGGAAGGGGTTCTCGAAGTCCAGTTCGCAGTGCGCGTCCGGATACTCCGTGGCGAGGAGTTCGAACACTTCGACGCCGCGCGCGGTTCGGGCCTTCCGGGATTCCCTAGCCATGCAGCCCGACCCTCTTGTAAGGGAGACGGGAAGGCACCGGCTCGCCCTCTTTCGACGACGCGTCGCCTACCCGTCCGGCATCGGAGCCTGAAACGCCGGCTCGCTGTCCGCGCTCCTCCACGGCCTCCGGAACGACTTTCTCGTAGACGAACAAACGCGCCACGAGCTTCAACACCTCTCCGGAAGCCGTGAATGAATAAAGCCCGTCCAACTCGCCACCGGGCAAGGTCGTCGCAAAGTCCCCGCCGTCGTCGCGTACGTCCATCCTGAGCCATTGCCCGGCCTCGGCGAAGGAGGCCTCGGGCACCCTCACCACCGCAAGGCCCGGGCGATCGTCCCGCATACCCGACACGAGCAGGATGTGAATGAGCCCTTTGGAGCCCAGTGTCCAGAAGAAGCCGTCCACCGGCTCCGAGGGCGCCGCACCACCGGAGGGAGACGCCCCGTCGCCGCCCACCCAGAAGAGGTGGCGCGGAAGCTGGACATACCCCGCGGGTCCAGGCGCGCACGGTACCGACCCCTCGGGCGCGCCCTCGACCAGATAGCGCGCGGCGCCCGTGGCGACGACGTGTACCGGGCGCCCCGCGCGCACGAAGTGGAAGGCGTGGTACAGGAGCGCGAGATAGTCGTGGATGGCCGCGGCCGGCGCGTTGGGACCCTGGAAGTCGTGCACGAACGCGCCGGCGGCGGCGAGCAGCGAAAAGGCCGTGCGGTCAGCGGGATCGACGCCCCGCGCCGCGGCCTCGGCGGCGAGGTCCGCCACCAGCTTATCGGCCCCCGCATCGTCGGGAAACGCCAACTCGTAGGGGGTCCGGCGGGCGTAGTCGTCGTGCTTGCGCATGGCCTCGCCTACCCCGTCGCCGGTGACGGTTCCGCCACGGCGTCCGACTCGAGCACGACCGGGGTGTACGTACCGACCAGGCGCTTGGCGTCCTCCCACCAGCTCCGGCGGCGCACCAGCACCAACTCGACGGCGCCCGGGCTCGTGCCCGACTCGACGTTCGCTCCATCGATCCGCACGAAGTGGACATCGCCCAACTCCTGGGGACGAGGCACGCGCCAGGAACGATCGTCCCACCCGAACGTGATCCAGCGCGCGCGCTCGAAGTCGGCCAGGCGCCACGCCAACTCGACGTAGCACGTGTCCTCCACCCGGAAGACGCCGCGCCCGACCTCCTCACCGTGCTGGTAGTACCATGGGTCGAAGTCACGCCCCTCGTTCCGATTGAACAGCGCGTCCATTGCATAGTCGACGCCTTCGAGGGCGTCATCGCCGGCCAGGGACTCGAGGTGGTGGCGGAGTTCGTGGGTCAGGGTCTCCCAGAGCTCGCCCTCCCAGTCGAATCCGTCGTCGTCCGCGGCGAGCATCCGGAAGGAGCCCCAGTAGAGTACGACGACCGAGCGTGTCGTGTCGGGCCCGCCCCAATCGGAGGCATACTCCTCGGTCACGCACTCGCCCAACGTGTAGACGTCCGGAAGATCCGGATGGAGGACGGCTTCGCGGCTCACGACCAGACCGTCGATCCCCTCCAGGTAGGCCTCGGGGATCTCGTCGTACGCGTCGAGCGCCGCGCGCTCGAACTCCTTGAACTTCATGGGTGCCGGGGCATCTCCGCGACGGGCTCCGTCCCGCCAGGGTACGACCGCGCCAGCCACTTGTTCGCGAGGAGCAGCACCACGAGCACGAGTGCCCACTGGATCAGCACCGAGCCGATATTGTAGGCGCTGAAGAGCGTGAGCGTGGCCTTCCAGTCGGTGGCGCCGCCCGGCCCCTTGACCTGGGCTGCCCACAGCCACCAGCCGATCAGGACCACGGCTTCGACCACGATCAAGCGCATCGCCCAGTCCCACCACGCGCCGATGTACAGGTCGGAGTCCTCGTGGTTGATGAACGTCTCCCGCCACTTCGTCACGCCGTAGCGGAGAATGGCGTACGCGAAGAAGAGGCCGGATACCGCGAGGCCCACGCCCCACACCCAGTCCTGGTTCTGGAACACGCCCAGCTTCAGGGCGGAGGGAATCCCGAACAGGACGCCCGCGGTTCCGACGATCGCGATCGCACGGCCGCGCGCCACACCCCGATCCATCAGGACCCGTGCCGCCAACTCGATCATCGACACGAGACTCGTCCACGCGGCGAAAACCAGCGCGAGAAAGAAGATGGCCATGAAGAAGCGCCCGCCCGGGATCGAGGCGAAGAGCTGCGGGATCCAGATGAAGGTAAGGCCCTCATTGCCGGCCCCCACGATCTGGGAGGCCGCGTCGGGCATCACGCTGAAGACGGTGCACAGGACCACGATACCCGCCAGCAGCGACATCGAGTTGTTGCCGAACCCGATCACGAACGCGTTGAGCGCCGTGTCCTCCTGCTTGCGCATGTACACCGCGTACGTGGTGATCAGTCCCCACCCCGCTCCGGTATCCCACGCGTTCTGGGTCAGCGCCTGCAGCCAGACGTTGTAGTCCTTCAGCTCGGCCAGATGAGGCGTGAAGAGGAACGCCAGGCCCCGGCTCGCCCCGGGAAGCGTGAGCGCCTTGATCGCAAGCACCACGATCAGGAGGATCAGGCTGGGGATGAGGACGCGGGCCGCGGTTTCAATGCCCTTTACGCCCTTCGAAACCACGAAGAGTGCCAGTCCCATCGCCACCAGGTGCGTGACCACGGCCTGTCCGTGCGAGTTGAAGCCGTTCCAGAACGCGTCGGGTACCGCGGTGGGGATCTCGCCCGTGAGCGAGGCCACGAAAAAGCGGATCGTCCACCCCATCACGACCGAGTAGTAGAACATGATCGCCGTGGCGACGAACGCGACCCAGGCGCCCATCCAGGCGAAGCCGGGGCCGAGCGTCTCGACGAACGAGCCCACACACCCTTTGCGCGTGCCCTTCCCCATCGCGAACTCCGCGATGATCAACGGCACCGACCAGGCGAACAGAAAAACCACCCAGGCGACCAGGAACGAGCCGCCGCCATTGGACGCCGCGATCCGTGGGAATCGCCAGATGTTTCCCGTGCCCACGGCCATGCCGAGCATGGCCAGGAGCATCCCCCATCTTGAACTGAAGACCTCGGACTTCGACGACACCGGCGTTCTCCGTCGAAATGGCTGGACACGGAAAGCGGCCGGTCACCTCGGGAGGGCCGGCCGCGGCAAAGTATACGGGGGCGCGGAGTGGGGTGCTACCGCGAAGGGTGGCTGGGCCGCACTTTACTCGTCCGTCGTCCCGCAACAGAGATGGTCGAGTATGCGCATACGCACTCCCGCCTCCGCCTTCCTTCTAGCATCCCGCGTCGCGCTGGCGAGCGGCTGCTCCCGAGCCGAGTCGTACGACATCGTCATCGAGCACGGCACGCTCATGGACGGTACCGGAGGTGAGCCGCGCGAAGCCGACATCGGCATCCGCGACGGGCGCATCGCCTCGATCGGAGACCTCTCGGGGGCCGAGGCGACCCAACGCATCGACGCCACCGGCAAGATTGTCGCGCCGGGCTTCATCGACATGCTTGGGCAGTCCGAGATGTCCATCCTGGTGAACCCCCACCTCCCGTCCAAGATCTTCCAGGGCATCACCACGGAGATCACGGGTGAGGGCGGTTCGATCGCGCCCCTGAACGATCGCATCGTCCGCGCGGACTCCGTCTCCTATGCGCACTTCGGCATCACGCCGGACTGGCGTACGCTGGGCGAGTACTTCGCGCGCCTCGAGAAGCAGGGGATGGGCATCAACCTGGCTACATATGTCGGGGCCACGCAGGTCCGCCGCGTCGTGCTGGGCGACGACGATGTCCAGCCCACATCCGCACAGCTCGATTCGATGAAGGCGCTCGTGACCGAAGCCATGCGCGAGGGCGCGGTAGGCGTGTCGACGTCGCTCCAATACGCCCCGGCGCCCTACGCGACCACCGAGGACCTGGTCGCCCTGGCGTCGGCGGCGGCCCCACTGGGCGGAGTGTACGCCACGCACATGCGCTCGGAGGGCGACGCCGTGTTGCAGGCCGTCGACGAGGCGATCCGCATCGGGACCGAGGCGCACATCCCCGTGGAGATCTGGCACCTCAAGGCGGCAGGCACGCACAATTGGGGCCGGATGCGGGACATTGTGGCCAAGATCGATTCCGCGCGGGCGGCCGGGCTGGACATCAGCGCCGACACGTATGCCTACACGGCGTGGTTCACCTCCCTTTCGGCGTTCGTGCCGCCGTGGGCGCACGATGGAGGAGACGCCAAGATGATCGAGCGCCTCCGGGACCCCACCACCCGGGCGCGGGTCAAGCGCGACATGCGCACCTCAGGCTCCAACTGGGACAACGAATGGCAGGAGATCCCCGGGCCGGAATCGGTTCTGGTGTGCGTCGTTCAGAATCCGGACCTGCGCCCGCTCCAGGGAAAGAACCTGGCGCAGATCGCCGAGATGCAGGGCAAGGACCCGATCGACGCCCTGCTCGACCTTCTGATCGCCGACCAGGGGTACAGCTACGGCGCGGTCTTCGGCATGTCACAGGAAGACGTCTCGTTGGCGCTGAGCCAACCCTGGGTGAGCATCGACAACGACTCGCAGGGTACAGCCCCTGACGGGTTGCTCGGCCAGGAACACCCCCACCCACGGGCGTATGGGACGTTCCCACGCATCATCCGCAAATATGTGCGCGAAGACAGCTTGTTCACGCTGGCCGAGGCGATCCGGAAGTTCTCGTCGTTGCCCGCCGCCAAGATGCACCTC
>JBBSOM010000115.1:0-7361 GCA_038259715.1 Longimicrobiales bacterium | reverse complement strand
TGAACCCCGTTTGGGCGCTAGATTGCGCCGTTCGCAGCCGTATCCGGATCCGATGAAGGTAGCCTCGACCGCATGACGCTTTCACCCGTCTTCCGCTCTCCCGCGGCCGTCCGCCTGCTCGAGGAGCGGGGGATGTGGCGCCGGCTTGCGCCGGACATTCAGGCCCAGGCGGACGCCGTGCGCGTTCTCTACGCCGACTTTCCGGAAGTGCTCGGTGCGGCGTTCCGAGGCCCGGAGCCCCACGTGCCCACGGCCGGCGAGGCGCTCGGGCCCGAGGGTCTGCACTTCGTTCAGGAGTATTTCTTCCTGATTCTCTTCCGGTCGATCTTCGTATCCCTCGGCGTGAGCGACGCTCGGCTTCGTCTCTACGCGGAGCTGAACTTCTGCATCAAGGGCACGATCACCGCGGCGGACAACCTTTTCGACGATCAGGACAAGCGTCTTCTGCCGCTCGCTCCCGTCGCCGGGTCCCGGTTCCTGAGCATCCTGCAGCTCATGTCCTTCGAGCGGCTTCTCCGGCGAACCCTGGACCGGGGCCAGCACACGTTCGTTGTCGACGGGGCGCAACGAGACGCCATCCTCAAGACCCTTCTGGACCGGATGGCCGGAATCGGTGCGCTCGAAGGGTCGGAAGAGGGAGGGGTCGACGAGATCCCTTCTCCGGACGACATGGTCGAGCGCGTCCATCGAGTGCGCGGGGGAGCGCTGTTCGCCCTTGCTTTCGCCGCACCCGCGGTTCTCGAGGAAGGGGAACTGGCGGGGAGGGTCCAGGCCGCCGAGCCCGCGGTCGCCCGCCTTGGGACCGCCTTCCAGATCGTGGATGATCTGACGGATTTCGAGTTCGACCTCGGACGGCGCACGCACAACCTGCTCACATCGCAGATCCACCACTATGGCACGGAGACGGAGCGCGGGGCGCTCGCCCGTTTGCGTGAAGGGGATGGCGTGCCCACGGGGGTCGTGGAGTCGCTGTTCCGGGAATCGGCGCGTGCGGTGCTTGAACGGGCCTATGTCGAGGCTCGCGCGAGCTTCCGGGGCCTGTCGGCGTTGGGTCACTGGTTCCAGACCGATCTGGCGGACCAGGTGGTCGAGGCTATCGTCGGCCTGGACGGAGTGGCCCGCATGGAAACGCTCACCTCGCCGGAGTGAGCCGACGCGCATCGCGCCCCCTCCGAGGATGCTCGACTCCATTCCTACCTGAAATCCCCGCCATACCTGGTATTCCATCCTTTGGCGCAACGGCTTGACAGCGCGCCTGATCCCTGCAGATTCAAGCCATTGTTAGCACTCGTCGATCGTGAGTGCTAACGGAGGGTTTACATTTCACGATCAGCCTTTTTCAAGAGGAGGAAGGCCTGATGGCTAAGAACGCCGCAAGCAAGATCCAGCCTTTGGCGGACCGCGTCGTCATCCAGGCGATGGACGAGGGCGAGCAGATGCGGGGCGGGCTCTACATCCCGGACACCGCGAAAGAAAAGCCCAGTCAGGGCAAGGTGTTCGCCGTCGGACCGGGCAAGCTGTCCGACGAGGGCAACCGGATCGACATGGACGTGAAGGTCGGAGACAAGGTCCTTTACGGGAAGTACAGCGGCACCGATGTGACGCTCGACGGAGAGGAATACCTCATCCTCCGCGAGAGCGACATTCTCGCGGTCGTCAAGTAACTCGAGCGTAACCCGAATCGACGCATTCGAAGGAGATACGAATCATGGCAGCCAAGGAGCTCGGATTCGACGTTGAGGCGCGGGCGCGCCTCAAGGCCGGTGTCGACAAGCTTGCCCGTGCGGTGAAGGTCACCCTCGGCCCCAAGGGCCGGAACGTGGTCCTCGACCGCAAGTTCGGTTCCCCGACGGTCACCAAGGACGGAGTGTCCGTGGCCAAGGAGATCGAGCTGGAAGACCCCATGGAGAACATGGGCGCGCAGATGGTGAAGGAGGTCGCGACCAAGACGTCCGACGTGGCCGGTGACGGCACGACGACCGCGACCGTGCTGGCGCAGGCGATTTTCGGCGAAGGCCTGAAGAACGTCACCGCCGGGACCAACCCGATGGGTATCCGTCGGGGTATCGACAAGGGTGTCGAACTGGTCGTCGAGGAGCTCAAGAAGCTCTCGACCCCGACGAAGGGCAAGAAGGAGATCGCCCAGGTGGGCGCGATTTCCGCGAACAACAACCAGGAGATCGGCGACCTGATCGCCAACGCGATGGAGAAGGTCGGCAAAGACGGCGTGATCACGGTCGAGGAGGCTCGCGGCCTCGAGACCACGCTGGAGACGGTCGACGGCATGCAGTTCGACCGTGGCTATCTGTCGCCGTACTTCGTGACCGATCCGGAGCGCATGGAAGCCGTGCTGGAGGATCCGATGATCCTCATCCACGACAAGAAGATCGGCTCCATGAAGGACCTGCTCCCGATCCTCGAGAAGGTCGCCCAGATGGGCAAGCCTCTCTTGATCGTGTCCGAGGACGTCGAGGGCGAGGCGCTCGCGACGCTCGTGGTCAACAAGTTGCGCGGTACGCTGAAGGTGGCCGCCGTGAAGGCGCCCGGCTTCGGGGATCGTCGCAAGGCCATGCTGCAGGATGTCGCGGTCCTGACGGGTGGCCAGGTCATCAGCGAGGAAGTCGGCTTCAAGCTCGAGAACGCCGTCGTGAAGGATCTCGGCTCGGCCAAGCGCGTGGTGATCGACAAGGACAACACCACGATCATCGACGGTGCCGGGGATTCCAGCCAGATCAAGGGACGGATCGACGAGATCCGTGTCGCGATCGACAAGAGCACCTCGGACTACGACAAGGAGAAGCTCCAGGAGCGTCTGGCGAAGCTGGCCGGGGGCGTGGCCGTCATCGACGTAGGCGCGCCCACCGAGAGCGAGATGAAGGAAAAGAAGGCGCTTGTCGAGGACGCGTTGCACGCCACGCGCGCGGCCGTCGAAGAGGGCATCGTGCCGGGCGGTGGCGTTGCGCTGCTGCGGGCGCAGAAGGCGCTCGACAAGCTCAAGCTCGATCATGAGGATGAGCAGATCGGGGTTGCGATCCTGTCCCGCGCCCTCGAGCACCCGATCCGGCAGATTGCGACGAACGCCGGCGTCGAGGGCTCCATCGTGGTCGACAGGGTGCGCTCGAACAAGGCGGTCAACTTCGGCTACAACGCGCTGACCGACACGTACGAAGACCTCGTGGAGGCCGGCGTCATCGACCCGACCAAGGTCGTGCGCATCGCGCTTCAGAACGCCGCATCCATCGCGGGCCTGCTCCTGACCACCGAGGCTGTGGTGGTCGAGAAGAAGGAAGAGGACAAGGGCCCGGCCATGCCGGGCGGCGGTATGGGCGGCATGTACTAGCGGGTTGGCGAAACGCCTTTGGCGCTTCGCCAACCTGGCCGGCGGATTTCCGAACCTCGCTGCCTTCGCGCTCTTTGAGCGCTTCGGGTGGACGAGGTTCGGAAATCCGCCTGCACAGCGACAGCACTTTGTGCCGTCGCCGGTGCGAATTCAGAAGGTCGGAGGGGGCGACCGCGCTTTGCGCGGCGCCCCCTCGTCGTATCAGGATGCATGCACCATCCGTTGTCTTGACGTGCCCGGACCCGTCGGCGAGCCAGAGAGGTTAGCCTCGGGGCGGGTAGCGGTGTATGATCGTGGGAACGGCCCAACGAGGGGGATCGTTTGGAGGTCATCCGGTCGAATGATGGCATACCCAGGAGATCCTCGAGACGATTGCTGAACCTGACCTGATCCAACAGGGCGACAGTGGGGAACTGTTGGCGATACGGAGATACGAGAGTACACCGATGACGAGCAAGTACTTGGTGGTCCCGTATCGGGAGGTCACAAGAGAGGACGGGTTCGTTCTGACTGCCTACCTGACCAATCGCCCTTCAAGCCTGAGGTCCACCATATGGAAGCGCTGAAGATCCTCGAACGGAAGCAGAATCTGAACTGGAACTACGACGAGGAAGCGGATGTGCTCCACCTGTCCGTCGGCGAACCTCAGAAGGCTCTCGGAGTGGATATCGGCGAAGGCCTCGTCGTGCGTATGGACGCTTCTGAAAAGGAAGTGTTGGGCTTGACGGTCGTGGGGCTCAGATCCCGCCTTTTGAAGAACCTCCCTACCGATCAGAATGACTTGTAGCCTCAGAAGTACTGGTACGACGGGACGGCTCAGGGGCCGACATCCCAGCAGAAACGGGGCAATGTCGGGGTGCGTGCTGATCTCCGGTGATGAAGACCTCCGGGTTGGGGTCCAACAGGCACAGGGGTCTGGCGTGAGCGTACACCTGGTTGGGATCAAGCCAGCGCGAGGCAGCCAGTCGACCTTTCTTCTGCAAGAGGCCGACGCTACCTACCTACGAGTGGGACATACCGGACCTGTCACCGTTTCTCTCCGGTCCGCCAGCGTCCACGACCGAAGGCTCAGGGACTCCGACTCCCGCTTCCGATGCGCCGCCGGTGAGCGCACCCAGTGGTGACACCGAAAATTCAGAGGAAGTCTTCCAACGCGTGGCGGCCGAAGTCGCTAGCGATGTAACCTCCGCAGATGTGGAGAGCCTCACTACGAACATTCGAGCCACCGGACAACGGCCAAGGGACCTCGATGGGCGCCTACTTGGTAAGTCCCGGACTGGCTTGCGGCGGGATCTAGACACCGGCGAAAAGACGCAGGTGCGAGCCGCGTTCCTTGCCGCACTGGAGGCTCGTCACTCCGATGACCCATCGGGAGAGGGCTGAAGTACCGGCAGAGGAGAGTCCGGACCGCCTCGAGTTGTCGGTGACGAGTACCACCTATGTGTCGCTCCTTCGCTCGCCCAGAGTGCGGGAAGCGCGAACCGGGTTGCTTGAGTCGATGAGAATGCCGTCAAGAAGGTTCGTTGCGCTTGGGTTGGCGCCGGCGATCGCGATAGCCTTTTCTACCGCATCGGCGCAAGAGGTGCGGTGGCGCGTCTCCGAGGCCCCAACGCTCGCAATCGGCTCGACCGAGGGCATCGAGCCGATGTACGCCTTTCATGAGATCCGCGGCGTGGGCGTTGTCGCCGACAGCCTGATTCTCGTTGCGGACGGCGGTTCGAACCAGCTTCGGATCTTCTCCCGTGACGGGCGTTTTCTCAGGTCTTTCGGCGGCAAGGGTGACGGCCCTGAAGAGTTCCGGAGTATCGCCTGGGCGGAGGTGTGTGACGGCGCCATCGTGGCCTATGACTTCTCTCGACAGAGGGCCACGGTCTGGAATGCGGAGGGTCGACTCCTGGAAGAATTTCAGGTCCAGGGAACCAGAGCTGACCTGCCTCCGTATGCGGTGAGGTGCGGCGCAGACCGGACGTTTGCGGTGCTCGGTTGGCCAGATGTGGGGGCGTCCAGGGTGCCGGTGGGCCCGTATCGTCCCGAGGTGGCTGTGGGGCTTGCTGACAGGCAGGGTCAGCTCCTGAAGGTGTTGGCGACCGTACCAGGTCCGGAGCGCTATCGATATCCTACCAATGATGGCCCACGACGCCTCGGGAAGAACACGATCGTGCGAATGGGTGCGGACGTGGTCTATGTGGGGACTGCGGACTCCTTCCGCGTCCACGTTCTCTCGCCCGATGGAGGCGACCGGACTTTTGGGGAGCCCTTCGAACCCGTCCCGTTTACTGGACACATGAGAGAGCGGTGGGAGAGCGACATCGTCAGACGAACCCGACCTGAGCTGAGGCCCGCGGCGCGGAGGGCGTTGCGAGCGCTTGAGATGCCTGATTTTCTTCCCGCGTACGCTGACTTGCGCCTCGATGTCTCTGGATTCGTCTGGGTGGAACGCTTTCCCATTCCGGGGGAGGATGGGCACGGCGAGCGATGGGACGTTTTCGATCCCGATGGGACCTTTGCGGCGTCCGTGAAGATGCCAAACGGCTTCAGCCCGAGCGAGATTGGCCAAGACTACGTATTGGGCGTGGGCACCGATGAGGATGGAGTGCAACGGGTCCAGTTCCACGTGCTGGACCGGAGCGTGGGACCCGGCTCGGACTGAGCGGCGTGTTGCGTGGCGCCCCCTTGTCGCATCAATATCCTAGGAGAGAACAAGTTGGCGCCTTAGGTGCGGCTGGCCTTCTCGCTTCTCAACAAAGGACCGAACGATGAAGCGTTCATTCACGCACGGAATCACCGCCGTCGCAAGCTCGCTGATCCTCTCGACAGCGCTCGCGGCCCAACAGCCGCCCGGTGCGAATAGCCTGGCCGAGGGGGCATGGGCGCTCCAGTTCGGGATCGGCGACAACCTCACCCTCCACGGCTTCGAAGGCACGACCGTCTCCGCGAAGCACCACAGTTCGGCGGCGCACGCGCTTCGATTTGGAGTATCCATTTCGGCGGGATACCAGAACGGCCGTGACGAGACGCGCAGCACCACGGACGTGGCGGTCGGACTCGTTGCCCACTTCCTGCACTACCCGACGCTTGGGCGCGATCGAGGCGGCGCCCTCCAGATGTATTGGGGGCTCGGGCCGCTTCTGGACGTAAATCTGCACCGCGCTCCTGATTCCGACGGTGAGTCGGTCACCGAGCGCTCCGTTTCGGTCGGAGCAGGCGGCACCATCGGAGCCGAATGGTTCGTGAGGCCACGGATCAGCCTCTCGGCCGAGTACCAGACGGGGCTGACCGCGACGTTCTCCTCGGGCTCCGATTCCGCGCCGGACGACTGGGGCCTGCAACTGGGGCAACGTGGCGTGTTGTTCGGGGTGTCGGCGTACTTCCCGTAGGGGAGGTGGCCACGGCGCCGAGGCCGTCGGCAACGAGCTGGGCTACCCTCGATGCGCTCGATACTCGACGCCGTCGAGCTCCTTGAAGTCGGAATCCTGCGTCCACAAGGTGGCTCGGGCAGAACGCGCGGTGGCGAGGATCACGCTGTCCGCCGGGGGCAGGCGGAGTTCCGCGCTGAGGTCGGCGGCCATGATCGCAAGATCTCCGTCGAGGGCGATGACCTCTCCGCGCTTCATCTGCGCGACCGCTCGTAGCGCTACATCTGAATCTCGCTGCACGCGGATCCGCTTGAAGACCTCGAACAGCGTGATGCTCGGGACGAGGAGGCTCGCTGCGTCGGCGGCAATGTCGGCGAAGTCCCCGGCATTCGGCCCATCGGCAAAATACTCCAGCCAAGCCGAAGAATCGAGGACGTTCACAGGCGGTCGTCTTCACGCGGGACCGTTGTGTCGATTCCGCGCAGGAACCCCCGCATCCCCTCGATGGGCTCGAGCGGTATCAACTCGATCCGGCCCTTGAATGGGATCGCTTCAACCTGCTGGCCCGGCTGGAGGTTGAGGCGCTCACGGACGTCCTTGGGGATCACGACCTGAAAGCGCGATGAGATGGTGACGATGGTCATGCCGTCCCTCCGTATCGGTGT
>JBBSOM010000114.1:0-7398 GCA_038259715.1 Longimicrobiales bacterium | reverse complement strand
CGAGGAAGAGGATCGGAGGCTCGTGTACCATGGCGCATCCCAGGGCCAGGCGCTGCTTCCACCCCAGCGGAAGTTCCTCGGTCAGCCGCTTCTGTTCCTCCCTGAGATCCGACATCTCCAGGATCCAGTCGCGGCGTGTCTCGAAGCGTTCGCCCGTGACGCCGTAGAGGCCCGCGTAGAGCTCGATGTTCTCGGCGACGGTGAGGTCGGTGTACAGGGAGAACTTCTGGGACATATAGCCGATGGAGCGCTTGATCTGTGCGCGGTCCTTCCGGATGTCCCACCCCTCGACCCATCCCTCGCCGGCGGAGGGTGCGAGGAGCCCGGTGAGCATCTTGATCGTCGTGGTCTTCCCCGCGCCGTTGGGCCCGAGGAAGCCGAAGATCTCGCCCTTGCTCACTTCGAACGACACGCCGTCGACGGCGGTGAAGTCGCCGAAGCGGCGCGTCAGCCCCCGCACGCGTACCGGAAACGCCGAAGCGGATGTCGGATCGGGCGTCGGATCGGGCATTGGATCAGGCATCGGAGCGCCCGACCAGATGAATGAAGACGTCTTCCAGGGAAGGCTCGATCTCCTCGGCGTCGAAAACCGTGACGCCGGCGTCCTCGAGCGTGCGACGTACGGTGCCCAGCGTCGCGTCCCGAGCGATGCGCGCATGAACCGCATCGCCGAAGAGCGTGGCGCTCTGGACCTGGTCCGTGGCGCGCAGGACCCGGCGGGCCTCCCTGGGCCGCTCCGCGCGCACCGCGATCATGGTGCCGTCGAGCGACTTCTGGAGGTTCTGCGGGGTGTCGAGCGCGAGGGTGCGGCCCTGGTCCAGAAGGACGACCCGGTCGCAACGTTCGGCTTCGTCGAGGTACGATGTCGACACGATGACCGTGATCCCGTCGGCGACCATCTCGTGGAGGATCAGCCACAACTCCCTGCGGGATATCGGATCAACACCGAACGTCGGCTCGTCTAGCAGGAGCACGCGGGGGAGGTGGATGAGCGCGCACGACAGTGAGAGCTTCTGCTTCATCCCGCCCGAGAGCTGGCCGGCCAGACGACCGGAGAACTCCCCGAGACGGCTGAACTCGTAGAGGCGCTGGAGGCGGGCGGGCCGATCCTTCTTCGGGACCCGGTACAGGTCCGCGTAGAAGTCGATGTTCTCCTGGACCGTGAGGTCTTCATAGAGGCCGAAGCGTTGCGCCATATACGCCAGGTGCGGCTTCGCAGCCTCGGGATCCTCGCCGACGTCGACCCCGTCCACGATTGCCGTTCCCGCGCTCGGGCGGAGGACGCCGGCGAGCATCCGCAGCGTCGTCGTCTTGCCCGCGCCGTCGGGCCCCACGATCCCGAAGAGCTCGCCCGGACGCACGTCCAGGGTGAGCGCGTCGACGGCGGTGACGTCGCCGAATCGGCGCGTCAGCCCACGGAGCGATACGGCTCCGGCCGATGCGGAGCCCGCGTCCCGGCCCGGGTCGCGCCCCGGGTTCATGTGCCAACCCCCCCGAGGCTCACGTCCGCCGGGATACCGGGCTTGAGCTCGAAGCCGGGGTCCCCCTTGATGCGCACCTTGACCGGGTACACGAGTTTGATGCGCTCTTCGGTGGTCTGGACGTTGCGCGGCGTGAACTCGGCTTCGCTGCCGATGAAGATCACCTCGCCGTCGTAGACCTTGTCGGGGTATGTGTCCGAAGAGATATGCGCCGGCATGCCGATCCGGATGGCGCCGACCTGGTCCTCCCGGACGTAGATCCGCACCCAGCGGTCTTCGGGGTCGAGCAGCGTCACGACCGGCGCCCCCGGAGACACGGTCTCGCCGGGCTCACGGTGCCGAACGGTCACACGCCCGGGGAAGGGGGCGCGCACGATCGCGTTCGTGAGCATCGCATCCGAGCGGGAGAGGCCCGCCCTGGCCTGTTCGACGACGGCCGCCTGGGCCTGGATCGTTTCGGTGCGTGGGCCTTCGCGCACCAGCTCGAGGCCCTTCTCCGCCTGTTCGAGCGCGTCGTCGGCCATGTCCCGCGCGGTGAGTGCCTTGTCCAGCGCCTGTTGGCTGACCGCGCCCCCGTCAAAGAGCTTCTGCGCGCGTTCCGCGTCCCTGCGCACGTCCGCCGCCCGCTGCCGGGCGGAGCGCGCGGCCGCTTCGGCCTGCGCGATCTCCTGGGGACGGGCGCCTTTGCGGAGTTCGCGGAGCCTCGCTTCGGCCGCGCCCACCTGGGCGGCCGCGGCGCTCCGCGCGGCGTCGAGCTCGGAGGTGTCCAGGCGAGCGATCTCTTCGCCCCCCGACACGACGTCCCCCTCCTGCGGGCGTACCTCCTCGATTCGTCCGGCCATCTGGAAGCCGAGGTCGGCCTCCGTGGCCTCGACGGTGCCGGAGGCCGTGATGGCCGCCTCGTCCGTCTTTCCGCCGCATGCGGTCGCAGCCAGCACGAAGAGCATGGGCACCAGGGTCCTCCGTCGCATCTCCATCACCGGATCTCCAGCGCTTCGTTCAACCAGGCCCGGTCCAGGTGTCCCTGGGCGCGGGCTCGACCCACATGGGCCACAATTGCGTCGTACCGGGCCCGGGCGCGTCCGGCCCGGGCCTGGAAGAGGGATGCTTCCGCCCTCAGGTAGTCCTGCTGCACGCCCGCGCCTGTCTCCAGGCTGAGCGCCTCGACCCGCTCGACCTCCTCCCATTGTGCGACCGACGCGTCGAGCGCCTGAAGCCGAGCCGTCGCTTCCATGACCTCCGCGTTTGCCGCATCCAGGGTCGCCGCGATGGCGAGGTCGGTCTGCTTCAGGTCCTGCCGGGCCGCCCTCAGGTCGGCCTCAGCGGCGCGGATCGCGGCCGTGCGTGCGCCTCCCGTGAAGAGCGGGAGCGAGACCCGCATGCCGGCGTTCCATTCGGTCACATAGTCCCCCGCGGCGCTGCCATATGTCTGGAGGCCGGCACCGGCCTTCAGGCTGGGAAGCCGGCCGGCTCGCTCCGTGTCGAGGCGCGCCACGGCGGCATCCACGGCGCGCTGAGCGGCCTCGAGACGCGGGTCGGTTCCGGGCGTTGCGTCGGTGTCGGGACGCGCGGAGATATCGACGAGGGCGCGGCCTTCCAGGGCAGCGGCATCTACGCCCATGAATCGAGCCAGGTTGCGCTCCGCGAGGGTCGCTCGGGCGTCGGCGGTGGCTTGCTGCGCCCGGGCGTCCAGAAGGGCGGCGTCTGCGCGCAAGACCTCCACGCGGGCCGCCGCGCCTTCGGCCAGGCGCTGCTTCGCATGATCCCGTTCGGACTCGAGGGCGGCGACCTGGAGGCCCGCGGCCGCGCGGAGGTCCCGGCTGCCCAGAACGCCGGTATAGGCCGCGACCACATCCTCGAGGAGTTGCATCCGGGCGTCGTCGAGCCCTGCGACGAGCCCTCCTTCGCCGGCTTCAGCCGCCCGGATGCGAGCGCCGCGCGCACCGCCGTCCCACACGGTGTACTCCAGGCCGACCTGCCCCTGAACGAGCGTGCGGTCGAAGGCCGGGGGATGCGTGGGGTCGAAGCCGTGAAGCGGCGCCACCACCATCGGCTCCTCGAAGCGCGTCCACGAGCCGCTGAGCGCCAGCGAGGGGAAGAGCTGGGCGCGGGCCGCACTCACTCCGGCCTGTCCGCGTTCCACACGGGCCTCTGCTCCCAACACCTTCGGGTGCGTGGCCAACGCCGAGTCGACCACGGCCTGCAGGGTGAGAACCTGCGCGTGGATGGCGCCGGGCAGGGCAGTGAAGGCGACCACGGCGCACAAGCCGATGGAGACGCAGGTCACCGTCCTTGATCGGGTCATTCGGATGCCTCCTCGGAAGCGCTGAGTCCCTGGCGGACGAATTCCTTGACGTGCGTCGCGGTTCTCCGGCGGGTGTCCGGATCCGTCAGGTCGATCCCGCCCACCTTGCGCAGCAGAGGCGCGACGACGGTCATGTAAATGGGCTGAGACACGATGCTGAGTGCGCACAGTAGCGGATCTGCCTGACGAAGGGTTCCGTCCTCCTGCCCTTCACGCACGATGCCCACCACGAGTCCCGCGTTCCGTTGCAGGATGCCCACGACCGCGGCAGGGGGCTGTTTGCCGGCCGCCACCTCCTGAAGGAGGAGTCGGGGCAGGTCTGGATTCGCGCCCATGTACTCGAAGAAGACCTCGACCACACCCCCCAGCCGCTCGATCGCAGAGCCGAGCCCCCCGGCGACTTCAGCCACGCGCTCGACCACGGGGGAAAGGCCGGTCGTGAGGACCGCCTCGTACAGCGCGCGCTTCGACCCGAAATGATAGGTGATCGCACCCAGGTTGGCGCCGGCCTCGCGCGTGATCTCACGCACCGACGCGCCGTCGAAGCCGCGGCGGGCGAAGACCAGCCGTCCGGCCGCGATCAGTGCCTGACGCGTGTCACCGCCGCGGGGGGCGTCGAGCTTGTGCGGGTTCCGGCGGTCGCTCACGTGAGGGCTCTCTGAAGGAATCGCGATTGCTTCATACGTTCGTATTAATAGTGTGGCGCTGAAAAACCGGCAATAGATGGCTTGCCTCAGGAGCGGCGAGAGGTTGCCGGCGGGGCGGCGGCCTACCCCCCCTTCAACTCCTTCACGACAGCACGCAGCGCACGCACGCCTTCCACGAGCCGGGGCCCCGGACGGCCCAACCACGGCTCACCGACCGAGTAGACCCGTCCTTCACGGACGAAGGAAAGCTCCGCCCAGGCGGGGTTCCGGTGCACGACATCAGGGCGGTACTTGGAGGGGTGGACGCCGCACCAGGAGAGCACCACCGCGTCGGGCGCATGTTCGAAGACTTCCTCGTCGGTCATCGGCCGGCTCTTCACGTCCTCGTCCTCCAGCACGGCACGCGCGCCGGCAGCCCGAACGACATCCGTAGCCCAGGAGCGCCGTCCGGGTGTGATGACGGGCTTCGGCCACCACTGCACCAGGATGCGCGGCGCGTCAGGGGCCGCCGATGCCGGGGCGTCCAACTCGGCGCGCATCTGGGCGACGAGCGTCTCCGCGCGTTCCGGGACGCCGAGGAGCTGTCCTATGTCGCGCACATCGCGGTAGACGTCCTCCAGCGAGACCGGCTCGGGTGCGACGAAGGGGAGCCCGGCGGCCTCGAGGCGTTCGACGACCTTTTCGTGTCCGGGCACGGTCAGCGTTGCCAGAACCAGATCGGGCGCGAGGGCCGCGACCGCGTCGACGTCGATGTCGAGGTCCGGGCCGAGTCTGGGAAGTCCATCCACGACCTCGGGCGGCCAGTCGGAGTGATCGTCAACGCCCACCAGAAGGTGAGCGCACCCGAGAGCGTGGACGATCTCGGTGTTCGAGCAGGCGAGGGAGACAATGCGCATGATTCGGCCTACCCCGGCACGATTCGCCGGTTCAGGGGTCTGCATGCGATGTCCAGAGAGATGCACCCAAGATCGACCGAGGTACCCATGGCCCAGACCCCCTCCACCATGCCCCGGCTTGGCGAGAAGGCTCCGGATTTCTCCCTCCCGGACCCCGCCACCGGCAACATGGTTTCCCGCGACGACTTCGCCGACGCACCCGCGCTCCTCGTCGTGTTCCTTTCGAACCACTGTCCCTACGTGAAGCTCATCGCCCCGGGTCTCGCCGACTTCGAGCGGGAGTACCGGGCGAAGGGAGTGGCCGTCGTCGGAATCTGCGCCAACGACGCGGACACGTACCCTGACGATGCGCCGGCCAAGATCGCGGAAGAAGTCCTCCGCCGCGGATACGGCTTCCCCTACCTCGTCGATGAGACCCAGGAGGTGGCCAAGGCGTACCGGGCCGCGTGCACGCCAGACTTCTTCCTGTACGACGCCGAGCGCTCGCTGGCGTACCGGGGTCAGTTCGACGCGAGCCGGCCTGGCTCGGGCGAGCCCGTGACCGGCGCAGACCTGCGGGCGGCGTGCGACGCCATGTTAGCGGGGGAGGCGCCCGCTGCCGATCAGACGCCGAGTGTCGGCTGCAACATCAAGTGGAAGCCCGACAACAACCCGCCCTGGTTCGGCTGAAAACGAAGAGGCCACCGGGCTTGTTCCCCAGTGGCCTCGACTGTCTGCAGCCCGGCGCGATGGCCGGTGCGGCGCGAACAGTGGATCGGATTCGGCTTAGAAGCCGTTACGGCGATCGTTTGCCCATGCCGGGCTGGACAGGGTGATACACGGACTAGACAAGGGATCACCTCCTTTTGCGGGTGGAACATCGGGCCGAGAGGTCGGATGTTTTTCCGTCGAAACCATGATACAACAACGTCGTGGGACGTCGCAAGGGCACGAAACCGCACCCCCATATGCGGTGGATACGCGCACGTTCACGTACGACGGGTCGCACTCGTGGCGGGTCTCGTGCCGCACCCGCGCGCCGCTCAAGCGTCCCGGTATGCTCTACGAAACATCAGCCAGGTCACGACGAGCGCCAGTGCGATCCAGAGCACGCCCCAGACGACCGTCGGCACCCCGGTGAGCTTGCCCAGCATGAAGGCGTCGGATTCGAGATGAGGTCGGTCGAGGACGTCGCTCTTGATGTCGAGGATCGCGTAGAGGGTCGACGTCATTCCCAGCGTCACCAGGAGACCTCGATTGAGCGCGAGGGAGAGCTTCCGGGACGCTACGATCATCGCCACGCCGAAAAGCGCGCCGAAAACGATGCCGAACCCGCTCCGCACGAAGATGGCGGTGAGCGCCACGACGATACCGCCGATCAGCCCGACGACCAGGTCGGAACGGACCCGGCGGGCTCGTGCGGCCTCCAACATGAGGGCGCCCCAGCCGAGGCTCCCCAGGTACCCGGCGGAGAGCGTCAGGAAGGCGCTTCCGCCCACGGTGTAGGTCGCGCCACCCTGGTAGGGGTCGAGGACGATCCTCTGCACCGAGCCGCCGGTCGCCATGGCAGCGATCGCGTGGCTGGCCTCGTGCAACAGCACGACAAAGATCTTGAGTGGATATACCACGGGGGTGTCCCACAGGAACCAAAGCGCGCCGAAGTAGACGGCGAAGCCAGCCAGGAAGCGGAGCTTCCGTTTTGTCGAGACGTTCATGGCGATTCCTACGGCAGGGAGGGCGGCACGGTTTCCTGGACAGTCCAGGTGCCGGTGCGTGCGGGACACCCGGTCACGCCCCGGACTCCGACTTGTGGGCGGGGTAACGCGCCTCGAGCAGCGGCGCGAGTTGGTCGAGAGCGCCCCGCGCCAGGTCGGCACTCTGGCCGGTTCTGGAAAGCGCGGCCAGGGCCGCCGAACCCACGCGGGCCGGCGCGACCCCGCCGGCGAGCCCAAGCGTGGCCGACCACTGGGAGACCTGGTCGTCCCAACGGCGTTGGATGCGCGATGCTTCGCCGGGGGACACCGTCAGCGCTCGGTCCGTGGCTTCCGTCAGGGCCATGCGCCTGACCGCGAGCGCCCGGATCGAAGCCT
>JBBSOM010000113.1:0-7413 GCA_038259715.1 Longimicrobiales bacterium | reverse complement strand
TCTCCGCGAGAAGCGTGTTGAGGTCGTCTTCGGACAGATCGTCGAGCGCCGGCGCCCCGGCAATCAACCCGTCGTCGCTCAGCCAGGCGTCCTCGTCCATGCCGACGCCCGCCACATAGGAGGGGAGTTGCTCGGTTTCCGTCGAGCGGTGATGCGAGGTCACGCCGAGGCCGAGCGCGACTGCCGCCACGGCGGCCGCCGCCAGCCCCCACCACGGTCGGCTCGAGCCGCTCCGGGCAAGACGCCGCGCATCCGCGCGCACAGCGTCGCCGATCCGCACCGAGAGCCCCATCGGCACCTCGGGCGCGGCGCGGCCAAGAAGCGCGACCAGATCCACCTCATCGCTGCACCCCGCACAAGAGTGCAGGTGTGCTTCGACGATCGTCCGGTCCTCACCGTCCAGCGTCCCACGCACAAACGCCGGGATCGTCTCCCGCACGTCTTCGCAACCCATCTCGTTCATGCCATCAACTCCCTGAGCCTACGGATCCCGTGGAAGTAGTTGACCCTCGCGGCACCCTCGCTCGATCCGATCACCTCGCCGATCTCACGGAAGCTCAATCCCTCGTCGACGCGGAGCTGAACCGACATCCGCTGCTTCTCGGGAAGCTTCTCCAGCATCCTGCGCGCGCGTTCGGCCTCCTCACCAGTGGCTGCCTGATCCTCGGGACTCGGGGCTCCGCTCTCGAGGGGAGCCACGTCGTCGAGTTTCGTCTCCCTGCGCCGGGCGACCCGACGCAATGCACCCCGGGCCGTATTCGCGGCAATCGTGAGCAACCACGTACGAAAGGCCGCGTCCCCGCGAAAACCGTCCAATCCCCGAAACGCCTTGAGAAATGCATCTTGTGCGGCGTCCTGGGCCAGATCCTCATCCGAGAGCAACGATAGCGCGACCCGGTACACGGCGGCGTGGTGGCGTTCCACCAGGTGGCTCATGGCCGCCTCGTCGCCCCGGCGCGCTTCCGCGACGAGGACTTCGTCCGAGGGCGCGCCCGGCCGCTCCGTCCCGCTCACCGAACTTCAGATGCCCCACACGGAGGCAACGTTAAGTCGTGTCGTCAGACGGAAGTGCGGTCGCGCTTGGCCACGCGGCTACGTAGATGCTTGGAAGGCTTGAAGACGGGAACGCTGCGCGACGGGACCTCCACCGGATCTCCCGTACGTGGATTGCGCGCGGTGCGGGTCTTCCTCCTCCGCACCTTGAACGTGCCGAAGCCGCGGATCTCGATGTTCTCGCCGTTGGTCAGGGCCAGTTTCACGGCATTGAGGAAGCCGTCGACGACGAGCGCACAGTCCTTCTTCGTGATCCCCGGGCCGATGGCATCCGCCACCTGCTCGACGAGGTCCGCCTTGGTCATACTTCCTCCAGAGGAAGTCGCTCGAATCGGCGCGCTGGTGCACGCAGTCGCTTGGACGACGCCCACGCTAACGGGCGTCAGGTGCACTCGCAAGAACCTCTGAGTCGTTGTGAAGACAGCACTTGCAGCTCAGGAGGCGCCGTCCCTTCGCTCCGCCATCCGGTCGATGAACCGATCGAAGAGGTACCGGCTGTCGTGCGGGCCGGGTGCGGCCTCCGGGTGGTACTGGACGGAGAACACCGGCCGGGTCCGGTGCTCGAGCCCCTCCACCGTGCCGTCGTACAGGTTCACATGGGTCAGACGCAGATGCGGAGCGCCCTCGATCGTGTCTCCTTCTCCGCCACGCACCGCGAAGCCGTGGTTCTGCGAGGTGATCTCCACCGTGTCGCCGTCCAGGTTGCGCACCGGGTGGTTCCCGCCGTGGTGGCCGAATGGGAGCTTGTACGTCGTGCCGCCGAACGCGCGCGCGATGAGCTGATGGCCCAGGCAGATGCCGAAGATCGGAACGTCGGCGTCCGCGAGGCCGCGGATGGCCTTCTCCGCCGTCGCCACCGCGGCCGGGTCGCCGGGACCGTTCGAGACGAAGAGGCCGTCGGGCGGGTCGGCGAGGATCGCGTGCACCGGCGTGTCGGCCGGCAGCACCGTGACGCGACAACCGAGGGCGGCCAGCAGCTTGGGCGAATGCGCCTTCACGCCGAAGTCGTAGGCGAGGACATGGAAACGCTCCTCGCCGACGGCAGGCACGTCGTAGGGTTCCGCGGTCGAAACCCCACAGGCCAGGTCGAGCCCCTCCATGACCGGGTGCGCCATGACCGCCGCGAGCACTTCGTCTTGCGGCTGATGCGCGGGAGCGATTGCGCCTCGCATGGCCCCGCGACTACGGATATGGCGGGTGAGCGCACGGGTGTCGATGTCCCGGATCCCCGTGACGCCATGCTCCGCCAGGTAACCGTGGAGATCCTGGTTCGATCGCCAATTCGACGCGATCCGCGACGCTTCTCGGACGATGAAGCCCGAAACGCACGGGAGTGGCGATTCACGGTCCTCGTCGTTGACCCCGTAGTTGCCGATGAGCGGGTAGGTCATCGTCACGAGCTGGCCCGTGTACGAGGGGTCGGTGAGGACCTCCTGGTAGCCGGTCATGCATGTGTTGAAGACCACCTCGCCCAGCGCGAGCCGGGAGGCGCCGACAAAGCGACCGTCGAAGCGGCGGCCGTCTTCGAGGAGGAGGTAGGCGCGATCTTGCACGTTCGCGGGACTCGGAGATCGAGGGTCGGGGACTCGGGCGAAAGGTAGGAGCCTGTCCGGGTAATGCAATGGCGCGCGCGCATGGGGCTTTCGCTGCTCAGGCTAGGAACGACGACGAGTCGTAGCACAGCTACGGCGAGCGAGGAGAGACGACGCGACCACCGCTTCGCGGCGGTGCCCGCGGCGGAACCCCCATGCGCCCAACACTAGGATCGATCATACCTCACGAGGTTGTGGGTTGGGGCGGCACGGTCCCGACTCCGTCGTTGAATTTCCTCAACGTAGCTACGGCTATGTCTTCGGAGATTCGCCTAGGGACCACGCTTCGCGCGGTGCCCAGGTCCGTGGCGCTCCGGGGAACCCGTGCGGAGCACGGGTCGCGCCCCATTGCACTATCCGGACAGGCTCCGACCGCCGGGGTCCCGGTCAAGGGAACACATGATTAGCTTGGGAGCCCTTCCCGACCCCCACCGGAGCACCAGTGCCGAAGCAAACCATCTACGTCTCCGCCGACGAATCCTGCCTGGGCAACCAGTTCAAGGACCGTGCGACCCCCGGAGGCGCGGGCGGGATGGTGGAGATCTGGCGAGACGGTGCCTGGGAACGCCGCGACTACTGGATCTCCGAAGCGGACACGACGAACAACCGTATGGCCATCCGCTCGGCCATCGAGGTACTCAAACTGCTGAAGCGGCCTTGCACGGTCCGATTCGTGTCGGACAGCCAGTACCTCGTCAAGGGAATCGGCGAATGGATGCCGGGCTGGAAGCGGCGCGGCTGGCGCCGGAAGGCGGGGCCGATCGAGAACCTCGAACTCTGGCAGGAACTGGACCGACGCATGGCGACGCATGAGATGCGGCCAGAATGGGTGCGTGGGCATGCGGGGCACCCCCGTAACGAGTATGCCAACCACCTGGCGACGACCGCCGCGAAGGAGCAATCGCTCTCCGGTGGTCTGGTCGCATCGGGCTTCGAGGCGTGGATCGAAGCCGAGCGCGAGCGCGGGCGCTATCAGGGCTTCCACGAGTTCGTGCCGCCACGCGACTGACTAAAGGATGTCGGCGTTGAAGGTGGACCGGAAGGCATCGATGACCCGGGCAGAGGCCTCGTCCAGGGAAACCGGCCGGCCGACCTCGCGCTCCAGGGAGGTCACGTCGCGGTCCGCGATGCCGCACGGGACGATCGTGCCGAAATAGGAGAGATCCGTGCTCACGTTGAGCGCAAAACCGTGCGACGTGATCCATCCGGAGGAGACCCGTACGCCGAGGGCGGCCAACTTCCCGGTGGCCGTCCATGCTCCGGTCAAGCCGGGCACGCGCTCGGCGTGCACCCCGAACGCCCCCGCTGCACCGATCATGACGTCCTCGAGGTCCCGCAGGTACCGGTGAAGGTCCTTGCGATCCGGATTCAGGTCCAGGATCGGATAGCCGACCAGTTGCCCCGGCCCGTGATACGTCACGTCCCCTCCCCGACCCGCCTCGAACCGTTCGATTCCCCGGCGTGCAAGCTCTCCGGCGTCGAGCAGCACGTGTTCGTCGCTCGACCTCGTACCGAGCGTGATGACGTGGGGATGCTCGAGGAGAAGCAGTGTATCGGGGATCGCACCGTCCCGCCGCTCTCTCACGAGTTCCTGCTGCAGCACGAGGGCATCCCCGTACGGGACGAGGCCGAGGCGCCGCACCTCCAGGGTGCGGCGGACCTCGGCCTCGTTCGCCGCCGAAGCGGACATGGCGGAGAGGCTCCTAGCGTCCTGCGCCAGACATCAGGCGTCCTCGGGGAACCCGTCGAGAACGTCCTTCAAGCGCGACAGGAACCGGGCGGCGTCTGCCCCGTCGACGATCCGGTGGTCGTACGCGAGCGAGAAGAGCGCCCGCTTCCGGATGGCCATCGCGTCACCTCCCGTCGCCGGATCCGCGACCACGACCACGCGCTTTTCGATCGCCCCCGTACCGAGGATCGCGGCTGTACCCTTCGGGATCACGGGCATACCGACCAGCGTTCCGAGCACGCCGGGATTCGTGATCGAAAAAGTCGCGCCCTGGATCTCGTCGGGCACGAGCTTTCGCGACCGCGCCCGATCCGCCAGATCGCCGAGCTTGCCTGCGATACCCACCAGGCTGAGGTGGTCGGCATCCTTGATGACCGGAACGATCAGGCCCGGGTTGAGATCCACTGCCATGCCGAGATTCACATGGCCGCGGAAGATCAGGTTGTTTCCCGACACGGTCGAGTTGACCATCGGGAACTCCCGGAGCACCCGCGACACACCCCATGCAACGAATGCCGTGTAGCTGACCTTTGCGCCCTGCTCCACCCACTTCTTCTTGTTGGCGTTGCGGATGCGGTCGATCTCGGTGAAGTCGATTTCGATGAACGAATGGACGTGAGGCGCGATGCGCTTGGCCACGACCATGTGCTCCGCCGTGAGGCGGCGGATCTTGTCCATGGCTTCCACCCGGTCGCCCTCGCGGACCGGGAACTCGGGGTGCTGGACCTCACCGTAGAAACGCTTCCACAGGTCGCTGGGCGCCGCTGCGGCTGCCGGGGAGGTTGAAGCCGATGGAGGCTGCGTTGGAGCCGGCCCAGCTTGTTGCGCCGCGGGAGCGGTCTTGGCGCCCGAATCGATGTAGTCGAGGATGTCCTGCTTGGTCACGCGCCCTGCGTGGCCCGTTCCCGACACGGAGGCGATGTCGATGCCCTGTTCCTCGGCGATCTTGCGCACGACCGGCGTCGAGCGCGTCCGGAGTCGCTCCTCGGCCGTGTCGGGTTCGCCCTCCGAGGTGGTTTGATCGGGCGGAGCGCCCTCACCGGCCTCGGTGACGGCGGACGCCGGGGCGCTCGGCGGCGTGGACGCGCTCGCCGGATCCGCTTCGGCGCCCTGCGCGGCTTCGGTCGCCGGCTTGTGGTTGGTCGCCGGACCACCATCCGGATCGATGAAAGCAACGACCGTCCCGACTTCGACGGTTGCTCCCTCCGCCACCGTGATTTCGACCAACGTACCCGAGGAAGGCGACGGGATCTCCGCGTCCACTTTGTCCGTGGATATTTCCAGAATGGGCTCGTCCCGTTCGACGGTGTCGCCCACGTTCTTCAGCCACTTGGACACGGTGCCCTCTGCGATGGACTCTCCCATCTGGGGCATGGGGACTTCGATGCGCGCCACGTCGTGTGCTCCAGCGTTTTCCGGTTTCGCGGGGTCGGACGCGTCGGGCTTACCCGCGTGTCGGGCGATTCGATCCGACGCGTCCCGGCTCTGCCTCAAGGCAGAGTCGAACGATCACTCCGGCATCAATATCGGGCAAGGTAGCGGGCGGCCTCGACGATGTCGGACGTCTGCGGGAGGAAGTAGTCCTCGAGCACCCCGGAATACGGCACCGGCGCGTCGATCGCAGTCACGCGCAGGATCGGCCCGTCCAGCCACTCGAAGGCGCGTTCGTTGATCCGGATGGCAATCTCGCCCGCAAGGCCACCGGTGCGCGTGTCCTCGTGCACGACGAGCGCTTTCCCGGTCTTCTTGACGCTGTCCACGAACGCATCCTCGTCGAGGGGCAGAAGCGTGCGCAGGTCGAGGATCTCGATGGAGATACCGTCCTCGCGCTCGAGCTGCTGGGCCGCCTCCATGCTCCGGTGCACCATCGCCCCGTACGTCACGACCGTCAGATCCTTCCCCTCGCGCACGGTGCGGGCCTTGCCGAGCGGGATGACGTAGTCGTCTTCGGGCAGCACCTCACGCAGGCCGGGTGCGCGGTAGAGTCCCTTGTGCTCTTCGAAGATGACGGGGTTCCCGTCGCGAATCGCCGCCTTCAGGAGCCCCTTCGCGTCGTAAGCCGTACTCGGGTAGACGATCTTCAGACCCGGCGTGTGGAAGAAGGCCATCTCGACGTTCTGCGAATGGAACGGCCCTCCGCGGTTGCCGCCGCCCACGGGCCCTCGGATGACCATCGGGAGAGGACCCGAACCACGGTACAGCGAAGTCGCGATGTAGTTCGTGATCACGTCGTACGCGGGGGAGATGAAGTCCATGAACTGCATCTCGACCACGGGACGAAGGCCCATGTGGGCAGCGCCCGCGGCGGCACCGGTGAATCCGCCTTCAGCGATCGGCGTGTCGATGACGCGTCGCTCTCCAAAATGGTCCAGAAAGCCGCGCGTAACCTTGAAGGCCCCCCCGTACGCACCGATGTCCTCGCCCATCAGGAAGACGCGCTCGTCGCGCTCCATCTCCTCGAAGAGCGCCTCGGCGATCGCCTCGAGCAGGGTTACCGGCTCGCGGCGACGGGTCTTCGTGAGATACTCGGGCAGCGCGTCATTCATAGCGCCTTCCCGCACCTCATGGACGTGAGTGCGTCAGTTCCCGGAGGTGTCGGGGACGGCCCCAGTCGTCGTCGCACCCCCCGTCACGCCCGGCAGCACAGGCTGAGGAGCCGGAGCGGTCGCGGGCGGCTGGACCTGGATCACGGACGTGGGCTGCTGCGCCCGCGACGACATGATCGACAGGACGAACGCGAGCACCATGAAGATCGTGCCCGCCGTCCAGGTGGACCGCGTGAGAACCGTGGTGGCCTGACGACCACCCAGGATGCCCTCCGTCATGGCCGCGCCGCCGCCCATCGCAGCGAGCCCGCCGCCCTTGCCGGACTGCAGGAGGATGACGACACCCAGGAAGATGCCGTCCAGAACCATGAGCGCGAGAAGGAATCCGTACATCGGTCCACCGGTTTCATTGCGTAAGACAGATAGTAAACGTCGGAAGGCCGTGAAGAGGTGTCAACGGGGCGAAGGCTTCCGCCCCCACCCCCCATCTCCC
>JBBSOM010000112.1:0-7414 GCA_038259715.1 Longimicrobiales bacterium | reverse complement strand
CGGTCCGTCCGTGTCGACTGGCGCCAGTTGGACCAGATGTCGTTCAGAATCGACGTACTGGCTGGACAGAGCTACCGGACCGAGGCCATCACGGTGGCGCCCGGCGACCGGGTCGATCTGCTGATCGCGGACAACCCGGAGAACTCGATTCTCAAGGTGCGATAGCGCAGAAGTGGAGAGGTCCGGACGTTCCATGTCTTCCGGGGGTGGAGGGGGCCTGGTGGCTCCGGCGGTCTTCAAAACCGTGCAGCCCGGCTGAACCCCGGGTGGGTGGGTTCGATTCCCACACACTCCCGCCATGTGGACGGGTCCGCCTCGTTGTGACGGAGCGGGAGGGCCCTGCCCGTTGATGACGCCGGATCGTTCCGGTTATCCTTTGCGGTCATGCACGCGACCCATTCTCTCCCCCCCATAGCCCGCTGCGTGGGCGTTCGGCGCCCGTGGCTGCGCGTGGCTCTGCTCGGGTTCCTGCTCGTCGTCGGGGCGACCCCTCGTGCGTCCGCTGCCCAGGCCGTCCCACCGGCGTCTCCCCCGGTCACGGTCGCGGCTCCCGCCGCCGCCGTGCCCGCTCGCGGCGCTTCACCCGGGGGGGCTTTCCTGCGCGCTGTGGTCGTTCCGGGGTGGGGACACGCGTCCATCGGCGCGTACCGACGCGGCGCGTTCTACTTCGTGCTGGAAAGCGCTACCGGATGGTCGCTGGCCAAGGCGATCGAGCGCGTCCACGAAGCGAGAGGGCGCATTCGCTTCCGGGAAGAGCTGCTCCGGTCGCAGTATGCCACGGCGGGCGTCCTCGATGCGGACACCGTTCAGGCCCGGCTCGACGCGGACGAGACGCTACAGGACCTCACGGCCCTGGAGTCCGCCCGCCGCCAACAGCGTGAGGATTGGACGGCCATCGGCATATTCCTCGTCTTCCTTTCGGGGGCCGACGCATATGTTTCCGCGCATCTTCAGCACTTTCCGGCGCCGATCGAGATCAACGCGACACCCGTCGGCAACGGGCGCGTGGATCTCTCCGTAGGCGTCAAGCTCCCCAGGTGACGAGGTGCGGGTCCCGTCCCCTTTCCAGGACGAGGTAGGTGCCGTGGTGGACCCAGTCGCCGGCGTTCACGTACCAGCGCCCCGGAGCAACCTCCAGAAGGCGTGGGATGTGCGTGTGCCCGAGCACGACCAGGTCCAGTTCCGGACGCTCGGAAAGCGTGCGCATCGCCCACCCCTCCAGCACGCGGGAGCGGGCGATGTCGCCTGGGCTCGGCGCCCCCCAGCGATGTTCGGTCTTCGAGACGCCGCCCGCCAGGCGTCCGCCCAGGCCCGGGCCCAGTTGCGCAAAGGCCCACCGGGTGAGTGACCCGCGCAGGACCAGTTTCAGGATCCGATAGCCCAGGTCACCCGCACCCAGGCCGTCCCCGTGCGCGACGAGTGTCCGGTGCCCCGCCAAAACGCGGGTCACGGGTTCCTGTAGGAACTCGACCCCGATCTCGTCGCGGAGATAGCGTCCCCCCCACCAGTCGTGATTGCCGCCCATCAGTGTGACGGGCATGCCGGAGGACACCAACTCCCGCAGAAGATCCAGGACCCGGTCGTAGCCGCGGGGAATTCCGGAGCGGTACTCGAACCAGAAGTCGAACAGGTCCCCGTTGATGATGACGCATGATGCGGATCCGGGCGTCCCTTCGAGCCAGGTCAGGAACGCATGCTCCCGCTCGGGAGGAATGGCGCCCAGGTGGACGTCGGAAGCGATGTAGACGGGGAGCGCGGGCATGGCCGCCAACGATGACGGCTCGACAGGGGGGTCACAAGTCCCCGCGAACGCCGCCGGCCGCGTGGGGGTAGGAGCTTGGCCATCTGTCCTCTAGCTTATCGCCCATGCCGGCCCCACTCGACCGAATCCTCCGTATCGCCGCTCTGGCGGCCCTGGCGGCCGTCGCCGCCTGTTCTGGACCGCCTGCCCCCGCGGTCGTGGCTCCGGTCGCGGTGGATGCCGCACAGCTCGCTTTGTCCCTGGAAGGGAAAACGGCCGTGGCCGCGCCATTGCGCGTCGTGTTCTCCTGGTCCCTCAACGAGTCGGGCGTCCGGGTGAAGGGGCACGGGGTCGCGCGGATCGAGCCGCCCTACAAGGCGCGCCTCGACCTCTTCATGGGCAACGGGGAGACCGTGGTGCGCGCCGCGCTCGTCGACGGAGACCTGCGTTTGCCACCCGGTTCTCCTGAGGGCATCCTTCCTCCGGCGGACCTGATGTGGGTCGTTCTCGGGGTCTTTCGGCCCCAGACCGGCTCGGATCTGCTCGGGGCGGACCGGCTGGACAACGGGGAGCTTCAGCTGCGCTATCGCGACCCGGCCGGGCAGGAGCTGTACTTCCAGGTGGCGGACGGAGACGTGCATTCGGCCCAGCTCGAGCAGGGTGGCCACGTGGTGCAGCGCGTCGAGGTACGGACAGCGGGGGACAACCGGATTCCCGCGGAGGCCACCTACAGGAACCTGGCTGCGTTCCGGGAGCTCAAGCTGACGCGGGAGTCCGTCGAGCGGGTGGAATCGTTTCCACCCGGCATCTGGGATCCGGCGAAGGGTGGTGGAGGGGGTCGATGACCGGGCGGCGTTCCTTGCTGCTCGCGGTCCTGACCATGCTCGCGACCGCCACGGCATGCAACTACTCGTTCAAGGCGGGGAGCTTCCCACCTGCGGACGTCAAGACCATCGCGGTGGCGCCCTTCGAGAACGAGACTGCCCGTTTCGAACTCTCCGGCGAAGTGTACAATCAACTGTTGCGAGAGCTCCCGCGCGCGCTGGGAATCCGCACCGCCGGCGAGGACGTTGCCGACGCGGTCGTACGCGGAACGATCATCCGCTACGACGTCGTAGCGCCAAACTACAGGGCCGGTCAGCCGGGTGAGGCGGCCACGGTGCTCCAGCGCCAGGTCAACATCACGGTCCGCATCCAGATCATCGACCTGGTCAAGAACGTCATCCTTTGGGAGGATCGCAACCTCGTTTCCCAGGGCCAGTTCCTGGAAGCGAGCGAGACCGAGCAGGTAGGCCGGGCCCAGGCCATCAAGGTCCTGATCCAGAAAATAGTGGACGGCGCGCAATCCAACTGGTAGATTCGGCGCTCGTTTCGGCCGTGGGGCGCTCCGCCGCCGGACAAGCCGCGAATCAGCCAGGGAACCACCGTTGCTACGAGCTCTCGGACTGGGCGCGATCCTTTACGCTTTCTGGCTCGTTCTCTCGGGCCATTTCGAGCCTCTTCTCATGGGGTTCGGCGTCGCTTCGTCCGCGCTGGTGGTTTATCTCGCCACGCGCATGGACATCACGGATCACGAAGGGCTACCCCTCCAGCTCGCATGGCGGGCCTGGGCGTACCTGCCCTGGCTGATGAAGGAAATTTTCGTCGCCAACGTCCACGTGGCGAAGATCATCCTCCATCCGAAGCTCCCGATCCACCCGATCCTGGTGCACTACCACTCCAGCCAGAAGACCGACCTTGGACGCGTCATCTACGCCAACTCCATCACGCTCACGCCCGGCACGATCACGACACGTGTCCAGGGTGACGAACTCGAGATCCACTCGCTGACCTGGGTCGATGTCGACGGGCGCGAAGAAGACGAGATGGACCGGCGCTGCACGTGGGTGGAGCAGGGGGGCGCACGCTGATGTTTGCCGCCGCCGCCGCCGGCATCGTGATCGCGATGACGATGGTGTTGGTCCGCGCTCTGCTCGGACCCACCGTATACGACCGCGTCCTTGCGGTGAATACCTTCGGCACCAAAACCGTCCTGCTCATTGCGGTGATTGGCTTTCTGACCGGCCGGCCGGACTGGGTGGACCTGAGCATCGTGTACGCCCTCATCAACTTCATCGGCACGATCGCGGTACTGAAGTTCGTCGAGTACGGCGACCTGGGCCGCCAGCGTCCCAGCGACGCCGGGGGAGGCACGTGATGCTCGCGACCGTGGTCGAAATCCTCTCCTGGGCCAGCATCGTGGCGGGTCTCTTCTTCATGCTGGTCGGCTCGCTCGGTGTGCTGCGCATGCCGGACATCTACACGCGGTTGCACGCGGCCGGTATGACCGACACGATGGGGGCCGGCTTCCTGATCCTGGGGATGTGCTTCCAGGCCGGGCTGCACCTGCTCACGCTCCGCCTCGTGATCGTCTACGGCTTCCTGCTCTTCACCAGCCCCATCTCCACCCATGCGCTTGCGCGCGCCGCGTTGGCCGGGGGCGTGGAGCCGTATCGGGTGCCTGAGGAAGGAGGCTGAGCCGGATGGATGCAGCCATCGACATCGCCGTTCTCGCCCTCCTGGTGGTGACCGCACTTGCGGTGCTGCGGATACGCAATCTTTTCGCGGTGGTGATGCTCCTCGGCATCTACTCGCTCCTCAGCGCGTCCCTGTGGACGCTGCTGGACGCGGTCGACGTGGCCTTTACCGAGGCCGCGGTCGGGGCCGGGATTTCGACCGTGCTCCTGCTCGGAGCGCTCGCCCTCGTCGGCCATGAGGAAAGAGCGCCGACGCACCGACCGATCCTGCCCCTTTTTGTCGTGCTGGTCACGGGAGGCGTGCTGATCTATGGCACGCTCGACATGCCGCCGTTCGGTGCACCGGACAACCCGGCGCATCTGCACGTCGCGCCCCGCTACATCGAGGATTCGGGGGAGGAGATCGATCTCCCGAACATCGTCACGTCCGTGCTGGCCTCGTACCGCGGATACGACACCATGGGCGAGACCAACGTGATCTTCACCGCGCTCGTCGGTGTGCTGCTCCTTCTGGGCACGGGGCCCAAGCCGCGCCGCCTCTGGTCGTCCGGTGAACGCGCCGCCGCCGCAGAGCACGATCCCGGGTCCGGCGAGGAGGACATTCATGGATGACCGCGTGATCCTGCGCGTCGGTATGAAGTTCCTGATCCCGTACATCCTGCTCTTCGCCCTCTACGTGCAGTTCCACGGGGACTACGGTCCGGGGGGTGGATTCCAGGCGGGAGTCATCTTTGCCGCTGCCTTCGTGCTGTACGCGCTCGTCTACGGGCTCGGCCGCGCCAAACAAGCCATGCCGCCCTGGGTGCTCTACGTCTGCGGCGCGCTCGGCGTGATGATCTACGAGGGCACCGGTTGGGTGACGTTGTTCAAGGGCGGCGGCTTCCTGGACTACAACGTCCTGTTGCACGACCCGGTCCACGGGCAGCACTGGGGCATTTTCGCGGTCGAGTTCGGCGTGCTGGTCACGGTGTTCGGCGTGATGCTCGCCATCTTCTACGCATTCGCGGGGCGGAGGAGCTGATGCGGCTCCTCGGTCTCTACAACTACTGGATCGTCGTGGGGCTGATGATGATCGGCTTCTACACGATGATCTCGCGCGGCAATCTGGTGAAGAAGCTCGTGGGGCTGAGCGTCTTCCAGACTTCCGTCATGATCCTCTACATCACGATGGGGAAGGTGTTCGGTGGAACCGCACCCATCCTGCTCGAGGGCCCGGAACACGTCGTCTACACGAACCCGATCCCTTCGGTGCTCATCCTGACGGCCATCGTCGTCGGCGTGGCCACGCTCGCGGTCGGGCTCGCTCTGGTCGTGCGGATCAAGGAAGCGTACGGGACGATCGAGGAAGACGAAATCCACGCGCAGGACGAAGCATCGTGATCAGCGAGAACCTGCCCGTCCTCCAGGTCGTCGTTCCGTTGTTCGCGGCTCCTGTCGCCGCGCTGGTGCGGCGTCCCCGTCTCTCGTGGGCGGTCTCGTTCGCGGCCGCGCTCTGGGCTTTCGCGTGCGCGGTTACGCTGCTGTCCCGGGTGATGGCGCACGGTCCGATCGACTACGAGATCGGCGGATGGCCCGCGCCCTGGGGCATCGCCTACCGGATCGATGAGGTCAACGCCTTCGTGCTCTTGATCGTCTCGGCGATCGCTACCGTCGTGCTGCCTTACGCGCGCGCTTCAGTCGAACAGGAAGTCGAGGCCGACCGGATCCCGCTCTTCTACACCGCCCTCACGCTGTGCATGACCGGGCTCCTGGGCATCGCGGCCACCGGCGACGTCTTCAACGTCTTCGTCTTCCTGGAGATCTCGTCCCTGTCGTCCTACGCCCTGATCGCGCTCGGCCGAGACCGGCGGGCCCTGACGTCCGCGTACCAGTACCTGATCATGGGGAGCACGGGTGCGACGTTCATCGTCATCGGCATCGGCCTGATGTACGTGATGACCGGCACGCTGAACATGGCGGACCTGGCGCAGCGGCTGCCGGCCGTGGCGGACACGCGCACCATTCCGGTGGCGTTTGCCTTCTTGGCGGTCGGCATCAGTCTCAAGCTGGCGCTCTTCCCGCTCCACCTCTGGCTGCCCGGCGCGTACACGAACGCGCCGTCCGCCGTGACGTCGTTCATCGCATCCACGTCGACCAAGGTCGCCGTGTACCTGATGCTGCGCTTCTTCTTTACGATCTTCGGCGCGTACTTCTCGTTCGACGTCATGCACCTCGATCGTGTCCTGACGCCGCTGGCGCTCGTGGCCATCGTGGCGATGTCGCTCAGCGCGATCTACCAACCGGACGTCAAACGGCTGCTCGCCTATTCGAGCATCGCGCAGATCGGGTACATGGTGCTCGGCATCAGCTTCGCGTCGGTTCTCGGCGTGACGGCGGGCATCATCCACCTGTTCAACCATGCGATCATCAAAGGCTCACTCTTCATGGCGATGGGGTGCGTCTGCTACCGTGTCGGCTCGACCCGGCTCGACGCGATGGACGGACTCGGCAAGACGATGCCCTTCACCATGGCCGCCTTCGTGGCGGGCGGGCTCAGCCTGATCGGCGTTCCCCTAACGGTCGGCTTCATCAGCAAGTGGTACCTGGTGCAGGCGGCGCTCGAGAAGGGGCTGTGGCCCGTTGCGGTCGTCGTGCTCCTCGGGTCGCTCCTCGCGGTGATCTATGTGTGGAAGGTGGTGGAGGTGGCGTACTTTCGTCCGGCTCCGGACGACGCTGGTATCCGTGAAGCGCCGCTGAGCATGCTGATCCCGACATGGATCCTCGTGCTGGCCAACTTCTGGTTCGGGATCGACGCCAAGCTCACGTCCGGGGTCGCAATCCGCGCCGCGAAGGCGCTCCTGGGGGTGGGCCAGTGAGTATCACCACGCTGGCGGCCGTCGCCGTCTCGATTCCGATCATCGGTGCGTTCGTGGTGCTTGCGGTGGGTCGATGGCGAAACGTGCGCGAGGCGGTGTCGCTGATCACCGCGACAACGCTCTTTCTGGTCGTCTACTCCATGCTCGAACCCGTGCGGGCCGGTGGAAGCGCGACATGGAACATCATCGAGGTCGTGCCCGGCGTATCGCTGGGCGTCCAGGTCGAGCCTCTCGGGCTGCTGTTCGCGTTGGTGGCGTCGTTCCTCTGGATCATCACGACGCTGTACGCCATCGGCTACATG
>JBBSOM010000111.1:0-7476 GCA_038259715.1 Longimicrobiales bacterium | reverse complement strand
TCGGCGAAGAGACGGCTCACCTCTTCGTCGAGCGGGGGCTCGTCACGAAGCTGGCCGAACTGTTCGACCTTACCGTCGAGCGGCTTCTCCCACTCGAGGGCTTCGCCGAGAAGAGCGCGTCCAACCTGGTGGACGCCATCCGCGCCAGGAAGAATCCGGAACTGCGGCGCTTTCTGCTGGCGCTCGGCATTCCGGAGGTCGGCGTGACCGTGGCACGGGACCTGGCCACGCACTTCGGCGCGTTCGGCCCCATCCGGCAAGCAGCCCGAGAGGAACTGGAGGTGGTGCCCGGCATCGGGCCTAAGATGAGCGAGGCCATTACCGCGTTCTTCGCCGACGAGCGCAACGACGTGGCCATCCAGGCGATCCTGGACCGGGGTGTCGAGCCGGAGGAACGTGCGCCGGCGCCTCTGGCCGTCGAGAAGGTGGACGCGGGCGCCGCGGTCTTCACCGGCACGCTGCCCGTCACTCGCGAGGCCGCGGAGGCCGCGTGGCGAAGCGTGGGTGGGCGCGTGGTCGGATCCGTGAGCAGAAAGACGGACTTCGTGGTGGCCGGCGAGACTGCGGGCTCCAAGCTCGACAAGGCGGAGAAGCTGGGGGTATCGGTGCTGGATTTCGACGCGTTTCTGGCGAAGCTTGCCGAGCTCGGCGGGAGCCTGGGAGACGGCGTCTGATGGAGAACCTCGACATCGCGCACGCGCTCGAAGAGTTGGCGGATCTCCTGGAGATCCAAGGGGCCAACCCGTTCCGGATCCGCGCGTACCGCAACGCGATCCGCACGGTGGGAGGTCTTACGCGACCGGTGCGCCTCATGCTGGAAGAAGGGGAGGACATCACACAACTCCCCGGCATAGGAAAGGACATCGCGGCCCGGATCGGGGAGTTGGTCGAGGCCGGCCACATGCAGATGCTCGACGATCTCGACACAGAGACCCCGCGAACCCTGGTCGAGCTGATGCACCTGGACGGAGTCGGGCCGAAGAAGGCGAAGAAGCTTTTCGACGACCTGGGCGTCCGCACGGTCGACGACCTCGAGGCAGCGGTGCGGGCCGGAAGGGTGGAGTCGCTGTCGGGCTTCGGGAAGAAGAGCGCGGCGAAGATCGTCGCCGCGATCGAGCGGCACCGGAAGCACCAGGGTCGTTTCCTCCTGGACGACGTCGAGCAACTCGTCGCGCCCGTGATCGAGTACGTGAAGAAGGCCCGGGGGGTCGAGTGCGTGGAGGTCGCCGGAAGCTACCGGCGCCGGAGGGAAACGATCGGCGACGTCGATCTCCTCGCACTGTACGAGGGTGACGGAACCGCCGTAGTCGAGCATTTCGCGGCGTACCCCGGTGCGGAACGCGTCGAGGCGGTGGGCAGCACGAAGGGCAACATCGTGCTGCGCTCCGGACTGCCGATCGACCTGCGTGTGATTCCACGGCGCTCTTTCGGAGCCGCGATGCAATACTTCACCGGCTCCAAGGAGCACTCCGTCGCGTTGCGGACCCGTGCGGTGCGGATGGGGCTCCGCGTCAATGAATGGGGCGTCTTCCGTGCACCCGAGGGCGTCGATCCGGACTCGCTCGGCAAGGAGGATGGGGAGCGGATCGCCGGTGAAACGGAGGAAGGGGTCTACCAGGCTTTGGGCATGGCGTGGGTGACGCCTGAACTCAGAGAGAACCGCGGCGAGGTCGAAGCAGCGCTGACCGGGAACCTCCCGAAGCTGGTCACGCTCGAGGACATTCGCGGAGATCTGCAGATGCACTCCACGTGGAGTGACGGAAAGGTATCCGTGGAGGAGATGGCGCTCGCATGCCGCGCCAGGGGGTACGCGTACATGGCTATCACCGATCACAGCCAGGCCATGGCCATGGTGCAGGGGCTGACGCCGGAGCGTGCGCGTGCGCAGTGGGAAGAGATCGATGACGTCAGGGAGCGCGTCGACGGGATCGAAATCCTGCGCAGCGCGGAGGTGGATATCCTGAAGGATGGTTCGTTGGATCTGCCTGACGAGGTGCTCGTGCAACTGGATGTGGTGGTGGTGTCGGTCCACTCGCTGATGGACCAGGACCAGAAGACCATGACCGACCGGGTGCTCCGTGCAATCCGACACCCGGAGGTGGACATTCTGGCCCACCCGACCGGACGCTTGCTCGGGCGTCGGGAGCCCTTCGCGATGGATGTGGAGGCGGTGTTGACCGCCGCCGCGGAACTGGACGTGGCCGTCGAGTTGAACGCGAATCCGAACCGATTGGACCTGAGCGACGTGCACGTTTATCGAGCGAAGGAGCTGGGCGTGAAGGTCGTGATCTCGACCGACGCGCATTCGCCGGGTGGACTCGACAACATGCGCTTCGGAGTGGACCAGGCGCGGAGGGGGTGGCTGGGTGTGGATGACGTCCTGAACGCGATGGGGCCGGAGGACTTCCGGCGGTGGCTGGCGAGGCGGACCGCGTGAGGACTCCGCTCGTATGACGGCCGTCATGCTCGATTCGCTTCTGCTCGCCGCAGGCATCGGCATTCTGTACTTCGGCGCCGAGTGGCTCGTGCGGGGGGCGGCGAGGCTGGCGGCATCGCTCGGGGTCAGCCCGATCGTGGTTGGGCTCACCGTGGTGTCGTTCGGCACGTCCGCACCCGAGTTGGTGGTGTGCGTCCTTGCCGCGGCGCGTGGGAATCCGGACCTGGCCATCGGCAACGTTCTGGGCTCGAATCTGGCGAACATCGGTTTGATCCTGGGGTTGACCGCGCTCATCCATCCGCTCGACGTCGCGGCCCGCGTGGTGTGGCGCGAGGTGCCGCTCATGCTCCTGGTCACCGCTGCGATCTTTCCGATCGCGTGGGACCACGAGATCGGCCGGGGCGACGGCGTGCTCCTGCTCTTTGCCCTGGTGGCCTACCTGGTCTTCGTCTTCCGGTCGGTCGAGACGGACAGCCCCGAGATCGTCGACGAGGACGAGCACTTCGTCGAGGCGTCGGCGAAGGAGCCTGACTCCTTCCGGTGGAGCGATGTGGGGCTGGTTCTTGGCGGCTGCCTCGGACTCGTCTTGGGGGGATGGGCCATTGTGGAGGGTGCGGTGGCAGTGGCCGTGCGGCTCGGCATCCCGCAGGTGGTCATCGGCCTGACCGTGGTGGCCGTGGGCACGTCCCTGCCCGAACTGGCCACGTCGCTGGTGGCGGCGCTCCGCAAGGAGCCGGACATTGCGGTCGGGAACGTGGTTGGGTCGAACATCTTCAACCTGGTGGCGATTCTCGGCACGGCGGCTTTGGTGGCGCCCTTGCGCGTACCGGACACGGTGCTGTCGCGGGAACTGCCCGCGGTGCTTGGGATGTCGCTCCTGCTGTTCCCGGTGCTGCGGACGGGGTGGCGGATCACGCGGTGGGAGGGGGCTTTTTTGTTGGTGTGCTATATGGGAATAGGCATCTGGCTCTTGTAGGGCGGACGCGTGAAATCGGCGCAGGGCGGCGTTGGGCTGCGCGCGGCTCCCTGCGGCGTACCCAATAGGTACGCCTCGGTCGCCGTGCTCGCCCGCCTTGCCCTGCATCCGATTTGACGCGTCCCATCACATTGGTGGGGGCGCATCGCTACGCTCGCTTTCCTCGCGGTGGGGCGCGTCGCTTCGCTCGGCACATCGCTGCGCTCGTGCCTTTCCGCCGACGGCGCGTCGCTTCGCTCGCTTGAGTTCCACCTGACCGAGGGGGTTGCATGAGCCAGGAATCGCGGCCGGTTCTCGAGGCTATCGACCGATGGGAGGCGGGGGGGCTGGTTGCGGCTGATCTGGCATTGAGCCTGCGGGAGGAGGTCGCGGAACGCTCCAGCGTGGGTACGGTGCGCCTGACCCAGTATCTGCTCGCGAGCGTTGCGGCCGTCTTGGTGCTGATCGCCGCGGGGGTCTTCCTGGAATGGGCCTGGCCCTTGATGGCCACCGGGCTTCGATCGGGCGTGCTGGCGGTGGCCGGAGTCGGCATGTACGTGTGGGGAGCACGCATGGAGGGGTCGGGCCGGTGGCTCCCGGCCAGCCTGCTCATGCAGACGGCCGGCCTGGGTCTTCTACTCGGCGCGACGCTCTACGACCGCCACACGTACACGGGTGGCCCGGTGGGGATCGCATGGGGTGTGATCGCCCTGGGGGTGCCCATTGTCCTCGCGCCGCGCTCGTTCCGGAACAGTGTGGTCATGCCCGCGGTGCACTTGTGCTTTGGGCTGGCCTTTCTCGCGGTCTTCCTGGATCGGGCCGTCGGGCTCGACGGCGACGCGATCGTCTGGGTCCTCGACGGGGTGCTCGTGATCTCGGCTCTGGGCTTGGTCCGTACTTTGCGCGCGGACCCAGCCGGGGAGCGTCACCCGTGGGCGCTCAACGCGTTCGTGGCCGCCGTGTACGCGGGCTTCTTCATGGTCCTGGTCACCGGGCTCGGTCCGCTCGACCTGGAAGAGGCCAGCGTCTACCCGCTCGACTTCTGGCTCGGGATGGTGGTGGCGCTTTCACTCTGGGGCATCCACCGCGCCCCGCCGGATCTACGCCGGGAGTGGTTCGGCACCCAGCTCGCCTACGCGATCGCGATGTGGATTCCGCTGGGCATATACACGGCGACCCAGGCGCTCGGCGGCCCGACGGAACTCGCTCTCCTGTTGGTGGGCGGCGCCGGCGTCGCCGGATTCGCGTACGCCGTCCACTTCCGCGTGCGCCGGGTCCTGAGCACGAGCGCCCTCGCGTTCGTGGTGGCTGTCTGGTACTGGGCGGTCGACAGGGCCGGCGCGTTGGGGGCGGTCCTCGCGCTCGCGCTGACCGCCGCCGTCCTGTTCCGGTTGTCCGGCCGGATCCAGTCCTGGCTGGGCGATACGCCACCCGCCGAGTAGCTTTGGGGTCCTCGCGACACGAGCCGAACAGGAGCCGCCAGCACCATGCTTCCCATCGATCTCACCGGAAAGCGCGCCTTCGTGGCGGGTGTGGGCGAAGACAGCGGTTATGGCTGGGCGATCGTGCGTGCCCTGGCGCAGGCGGGCGCTTCCGTCTGCGTGGGCACGTGGCCACCCATGATGCGCATCTTCACCAGAAGCCTCGAGCGGGGTCGCATGGATCTGTCGCTCCCGGGCGGCGGCGAGGTCGAGATCGAGAAGATCTACCCGCTGGACGCGGTGTTCGACACGCCCGACGATGTTCCGGACGAGATCCGCGCCGACAAGCGGTATGCCGAGCTGACCGGGTATACCATCCAGGAAGTCTCCGACCAGATGAAAGCCGACTTCGGTGAGGGATGTCTGGACATCCTGGTGCACTCGCTGGCCAATGGGCCCGAGGTCCAGAAGATGCTCATCGACACGAGCCGGCCCGGGTACCTCGCCGCGCTCAGCGCGAGCGCATACTCGATGGTGTCGCTGGTGCAGCGCATGGGCCCGCTCATGAACCGGGGTGGCGCGGTGATCTCGCTGAGCTACCTGGCCGCGGAGCGTGTGGTGCCGGGGTACGGCGGGGGTATGAGCTCGGCCAAGGCCGCGCTCGAGAGTGACACGCGCACGTTGGCCTTCGAAGCCGGTCGACGGTGGGGTATCCGAGTGAACACGATCAGCGAGGGTCCATTGGCCAGCCGGGCCGCCAAGGCCATCGGCACGATCCAGCGCATGGTCGACTACTACGCGGTCAACGCGGCGCTTCCCGAGGTGCAGACCGCCCAGGATGTCGGTCACGCCGCCGCCTTCCTGTGTTCTCCGCTCGGTGCCGGCATCTCCGGCGTGACGCTGTACGTGGACAAAGGATATCACGCGATGGGGATGAACGCCGAGCCCCACCTCGCGACCGAGTAGACCTCGACGGGCTCCCGGGTCCGCCGCACTTCGCCCCGTCACGACCATGAGCCGCGAACCACTGGGACAGCGCCTTCCGGACATCCGGACTCCTCCGCCCGGCCCCGCGTCGCGCGCATTGGCTTCACGACTGCGCGCGGTCGAGTCGCGCAACGTGACGCACGTGTCGGACACGTGGCCCGTGTTCTGGGAAGAGGCGCGTGGGGCCAACGTCCGGGATGCCGACGGCAACATTTTTCTCGACTTGACGAGCGGGTTCGGCGTTGCCCTGCTCGGTCACGCTCATCCCGGTGTGCTCGAGGCGGTGGCGCGTCAGGCTACGTCCCTCGTGCACGGTATGGGAGATGTGCATCCGCCGGAAGCCAAGGTGCGGCTACTCGAAGCACTCGCCGCCATCGCGCCGTGGCCTGCTGCGCGGACGGTGCTGTCGTCGACCGGCTCGGAAGCCATCGAGACCGCGCTCAAGACCGCGCTGGTGGCGACCGGCCGACCGGGAATTCTTGCCTTCGAGGGTGCGTATCACGGCCTCACGCTCGGAGCGCTGGCCGTAACCGACCGCGCGTTGTTCCGGTCTGCGTTCACGGCTCGTCTCTATGATGGGGTGGCGTTCGCGCCCTTCCCCGATCCGGTACGCGGCGGCCCCGACAGCGGGGCGCCGGCGCTGGAGCGGGTACGCGACATCCTCCGGGCGGGCTCCCCGAACGGCGACCCGATCGGCGTGGTGATCGTCGAGCCGGTCCAGGGGCGCGCAGGCGTACGTCTAGCTCCGGACGGCTTCATGGCCCGTCTGGGCACGTTGGCCCGCGACGCCGGCGCTGTAGTGATCGCGGACGAGATCTTCACGGGGATGGGCCGGTGCGGCTCCGTTCTCGCCTCGGAGCGCGTCGGGCTCGTACCCGACGTCCTGTGCCTCGGCAAGGCGCTTGGCGGCGGGCTACCCCTGAGTGCGTGTCTGGCCCGCCGTGAGGTCATGGACGCCTGGCCTGAGAACACGGGCGAAGCCATGCACACGAGCACGTTCCTCGGTCACCCTCTCGGGTGCGCCGCCGGCCTGGCCGTGCTGGAGGCACTCGAGTTGGAAGCCACCGCGGAGCGAGCGCGCCGCCTGGGCGGCCACATGATCCTGGCGCTCCGGGAGGCGCTGAAGGGGTGGCCCGGCGTCGCAGATGTTCGAGGCCTGGGGTTGATGATCGGCATCGAGTTGGCCGACGACGCCCTCGTGCCCTTGGCGGGCGCCGCCGTGCGGGCCGCCGAAGCCGCGATGGCTCGCGGCGTGTTGGTGCTGCCGGCCGGGGCGCAGGGGCACGTCCTCGAAGTCACGCCGCCCGTCAGTATGACGGACGCGCAGGTGGCGTTCGCGATCGACGCGGTCGTCGAGGCCGTGACGCTGGCCACGGCGGGGGCGGCGGCGCGGTGAGGCTCGTCGTCCTCGTGATGGCGCCCCTCTTCGCCTTGGCATCGGGTGCTGCCTCTCGGCTTCCAGCGCACGTGCCCGTCCTCCTCATCCCGGGCTGGTCGGACACCGGTCGGGATCTGACGACGCTACGCCGTCGTCTGGTCGCTGCGGGTTGGTCGGAGGGCGAGGTCGTGGCCGTGACGTTCCGCGACCCCGTGGGTGACAATACGACGCACGCCCGGGAGATCGCGGAAGCGGTAGACGCGTTGTTGGCCGATACAGGCGCAGATCGCTTGGACAT
>JBBSOM010000110.1:0-7492 GCA_038259715.1 Longimicrobiales bacterium | reverse complement strand
GGAGCACGTGGTCGATCTCGAGACCGGCGCGATCGTGGACGCCGATGTTCGGCCGGGGGATGAGCACGACACGGAGGATCTCACGGACCGGTTGCTATCCGCCGAAGCTCGCATGAACAAGGCGCTGGGCGATTCGAGCGATACCGAGCGCATGGAGACTGTGGTGGGGGACAAGGGCTACTTCAAGCTGGAGGAGATCGCACGGCTGCAGGGGGTGGGTGTAGAGACGGTCGTCAGCGATCCGCAGCGCACCCGGCGCGTGGATCGCTTGGCACCTGATGATCTCGCCGTACTGGAACGTGCCCGGGCTGCCGTGCAGTCTGAGCGCGGGAAGCAGCTCACGCGGGCCCGAGCGGAAAAGGTCGAACGAAGTTTCGAGCACGTACTCGACTGCGGCGGGGCTCGGTGTACGACGCTGCGCTTTCGCGAGAACATCCGGAAGCGGTACCTGATCCAGGCCGCCTGCGCGAACCTCTCGCTCCTGATGCGTCACGTGATCGGGGTGGGCACCCCGAAGCAGGCGCTCGCGGGGGCATATGCCGCGTCTGTTGCCTTCTTTGCGTTCATATTCGGCCTGATCAACGGCTCCGGACCCTCAAGATCGACCTTTCCCCACTTTTCCGGACTCGGATTGCAGTTTCGACCGAGCGAGCAGCGCTTCACTCCGACCGGCCTGACGCACGACTGCATGGCGCGCGGAACGGCTTAGTTCAACGGTCTCTTAGGTTCGCTGGGGCCTACATACTGATCTGATAGGGGAACCAGCTCGCCACGGCCTTCCCCCCCTTGGTCGCGGGCCGGAATACCCACTCGCCCGCCTCCTGGATCAGCCGCTCGTTGAAGTCCTTGTCCTTGGTGGGCGGGTTCAGGCGTGTGGAGTCGGGCACGACCTTTCCCTTCTCGTCCACGAAGACCCAGACCTCGACCGTGGTGCCTTTGAGCTTCTTGTTGGCGGGCGGGATGATCATGCCGCGCGGTTGGGGTGGGTTGAGGCGGAACAGGCCTTCCTCGGCGGTGCCGCCGTCGCCCTTGCCTTTCCCGTCGGCGAGACCGGGGGCGTCGCCTTTGCCGGGCGCGTCCCCGATCAACGAGGCGACATCGATGGGCGGAAGGCTGTCGAACTCGACGGGTTTGACTTCGATGCTCACCACGAGGGGCTTAGGCGGGCGTATGATGGGCAGGGCGGGCGGGGTCGCGAGGGCGATCGCTTGCATCGCGCCGGACGCGGCCCTGTCGTCTCCGGCGCGCGGGCCGGCCGCGGCGAACGGCGACATGGGGATGAGGGCGCTCCGCCAGGCGATGAAGATCAGCAGGTGGACGAGGAGGGATACGAGGATGCCGGCGCGCCAGATCTTCCGCTCCCGGCGCCTCCGTTCCTGCGTACCCAGATCGTGCGTGACGTCCGCCATGGATTCCTTTTCGCACCCTGCCCGAGCTGCCGTGAGCCGGCGCCCGTGACGCCAGCTACTACTGGTGGCACGGGGCGGGTGTTTCCCGGCACGATCTTCGCAACAAGTACGTCGTGGGGTTCAGGCCCCCGGAAAGCAACCGTTCCCGAACCATTTGGAGGGTCCAATGAAAACGAAGAAAGTGGCGCTGCCGGTCGTGGCAGCCATCGCCGCGACACGAGGGATGATCGGATTCGCCGCGGGGTTGCTGCTCGCCAAGCGCGTCCCGAAGGAGCGGCGGACCAAGATCGGCTGGACCCTGCTCGGCCTCGGCGCCGCGAGCACCATCCCGCTCGTCCGCAAGGTCCTCAGCCGGCACGGGTAGCGCGGCGACCCCTCGCCCTACACCTCCACGAACGCCAGCACGCGCAACGGGCTCCCGCTTCCCTCCACGATCTTGAGCGGCGCGGCCACCACCACCGCCCCGGTCGCGGGCAACCGGTCCAGGTTGCACAGACTGGCCAGGCCGAACTTCCCGCCGCCGTGCATGGTGGTGTGGTTCGGGAAGGGCGGATCGAAGGTGCCGGCCTGACCGGCGTCGGTGCCGACGGTCTCGACGCCGACGCCGAGGATGTCGCGGGAGACGAGCAGCTCGGACGCATCCTTCCGGAAGCCGGGTGAGTGCGCGCCGTCTGAGTGCACGTTCAGGAAGTCCGCCGCGTCGGTGCGCTTGCTCCAGTCGGTGCGGAGCAGCACCCAGGCGCCGGCCGGAATGCGCCCGTGCTCGGTCTCCCACGCCAGGATGCGCTCGGGCGTGAGCAGGAAGTCCGGGTTCGCCGCCACGTCCGCGCTCACGTCGATGACGCACGCGGGGCCGACGAAGCGGCCGGCCGGAATGGTGTCGCACCGGTTGTCGGGCAGGTCCTTGCCGGTGACCCAGTGCACGGGCGCATCGAAGTGTGTGCCGGTGTGCTCGCCAAGCGTGAGGGTGTTCCAGTACCAGCCGGGCCCCTGGTCGTCGTAGCGGCTGATGACGTCTACGCTGAGTCCGGGCGAGGCCGCGAAGACGTCGGGGAGGCCGATTACGGGGGTGTCGGGCCCGAGCGGCTGGGTCAGGTCGACCACGGTGACAGAGCCGTCGGCGAGCGCGGCGGCGAGCTGGGTGAGGAGCGACACGGGACGATCTCCTGGAATCAGTGTTTGCGCTGTGCAATCCAACGCTTGAAGCGGAACGCGTTCTCGGGCAGGTGCAGGTCCATGCCGTAGTGGTCGGGCCCGACCGCGCGGACCTTGGCCACGATCATGGAGAGGTCGTCGCGCTCGAGCGCGTCCACGAACGCCTCGCCGAACTCCATCGGCGTGCCGACGGCGGCCACGTGCTCGATGCCCGCCCCGCGTGCGATGGCTGCGAGGTCGGTCACGCCGGACGTGGTGTGCGAGTCGAAGCCTCCCGTCGACAACAGGCTACCGTTGTCGAAGACGATGTGGATGAGGTTGGTCGGCCGGTAGCGCGCCAAGGTGGCCAGCGTACCGAGGTTCATGAGCACGGAGCCGTCGCCGTCGAGCACGATGACGCGCTCGCGAGGTAGATGCATCGCCAGGCCGAGCCCGATCGACGAGGCCAGCCCCATCGCGTGCTGGAGGTAGAAGAAATTCTCGCGGTGCCCGAGGTCGTACAGCTCCTGAGCGCAGGCGCCCATGATCGTCACGACCGCCTTGTCCTCGAGCTCGGGGTAGATCATCTCGAGGCACTGGGCGCGGTCCATCAGCCGACCCCCCGCGACGTGCGTCGCCGCCGCATCTCAATCCTCCATCAAGTCGCGCGTGAGCAGCAGCGCGACGGGCATGAGCGAGCTCTGCGAGTAGGTCCACGCCTCCTGGATCTGTTTGCCGACCTTGGCGGGATCGCGCGCGTATTCGAAGGGAATCGAGAGGGCGCGCAGCACCCCTTCCGTGACCGCACCACCGCGCGTGTGCCAAGGGTACGGCTCGCCCCAGTGCCCGCGGAGCGCGATGAGCATGCACAGCGGCACGTGGTAGAGCTGGGCCAGCGAGACGATGCCGTTGATCGCCGCCAGGAAACCGTGGTTCTGCATGAGCAGCACGTGCGGCTCGCCGGCGAACCACGCACCCACCGCGACGCCGACGGCCTCCTCCTCCCGCGCCACCTGCACGAGCGAGACGTCGGGGTCGTCCTCCGCGCGCTGGAGCAGCAGACCCAGCCACGTCTCGGGCAGCGCCGAGATCGAGCGGATGCCCGCCGCCTTGATGCCCTCGAAGACGGCTTTGGAGTTGTCGTACGAAACGGTCACAAACCGGCCTTGTGCGTCAACAGGTGCAGCAGCAGGTACCCCCCCGCGCCGATCGCGGCAGCGCACGGGATCGTGAGGATCCAGGCCCACACGATCTGTCCCGCCACGCCCCAGCGCACCGCGGAGATGCGTTTGGCCGCCCCAACACCCGCGATCGCGCCCGTGATCACGTGCGTGGTGCTCACGGGAATGCCCAGCCACGATGCCAGAAAGACCGAGATGGCGCCACCCGTTTCCGCACAGAACCCATCCACGGGCCTCAGACGGGTGATGCGCGAGCCCATGGTGTGGACGATGCGCCACCCGCCGAAGAGGGTTCCGATCGCGATGGATGTGTACGCGGCGAAGATCACCCAGTCGGGGATGACGTCCAAAGTGGTCACGTGGAACGCGCGGATCGGAAAGTCGACGAAGAGGGACTGAGAGGCGTACAGGAGCCCGACGATGATGCCCATCGTCTTCTGTGCGTCATTGCTGCCGTGGCTCAAGCTGTACGCCGCCGCCGACAGGAGTTGGAAGCGCCGAAAGTGCTGGTCCACGCTCCGAGGGGTCGAATTCCTGAGGATCCAGGACGTCGCGATCATGAAGATCATCCCCAGGATCATCCCCAGGATGGGCGCCACGAAGATGAACGCGATGGGCTTCACCCAGCCGCCCAGGATGAGCGCGGACACGCCCGCCTTCGCCACGGCGGCGCCCCCGTAGCCACCGATCAGGGCGTGCGACGAGCTGCTGGGCATACCCCAGTGCCAGGTCAGCAGATCCCAGACGATGGCACCGCCGAGCCCCGCCAGGATGACCGAAGGGTCCACGATCGAGATGTCGATCAGCCCACTGCCGACCGTCCTCGCCACCGCGGTGCCGAAGATGAAGGCGGCCGCGAAGTTGAAGAACGCCGCCCAGATCACCGCTGCCACGGGCGAGAGCACGCGGGTGGAAACGATGGTCGCGATGCTGTTCGCGCTGTCGTGGAAGCCGTTGACGAAGTCGAAGAAGAGCGCGACCCCGACGATTCCGAGGACGAACCAAACCGTACCGGTGATCACGTCACGCGTTCTTCAATACGATGGACTCGATGTCGTTTGCCACGTCTTCGGATTCGTCAATCGCTTCTTCGAGCATGTCGAACATCTCTTTCCACTTGATGATCCGGATCGGGTCCGTCTCATCGTCGAAGAGCTTGCCGAGCATGTCGTGATAGATCGAGTCGCCCTTCTCCTCCAGCCGCTTGGCCCTGGCGCAGTGCGCCATGACGTCCTTCTTGTCGCGGAGCGCGGTCACGGCGCTGTGGACCTCCTGCACGATCTCTTCGACCACGGCGCACAGGATATCCACGCCCTCCGGGGACTTTCCGACCCGAAAGATCTTGGCGCGGCGCGCGGTGGCGTCGAGACGGTCGACGACGTCGTCCAGGTCGCTGGCCAGCAGGTGGATGTCCTCCCGGTCGATCGGTGTGATGAACGACCGGTCGAGCCGACGCACGACCTCCAGGGTCAGCTCGTCACACTCGTTCTCGAGCTTGCGGATCGCGTCGACGTAGTAGGTCGCCTCTTCGGGCTTGCCGATCAGCAGCTTCGTAAGGAGACTCGCGGCCTCGACCGCGCGCGTGGCCACGTCCACGAAGAGGTCGTAGAAATCGTCCTGATGGGGCAGAAACCTGAATTTCACTGAGGTCTCCGAAGGTGGGCCGCGGAGCACGGAAGGGGAACGGACGCCGGAAGATGGTCCTCGTCAGGAGCTCCGGCAATGGGGCGGCCGACACTTCCCGCCAGCCCGAAACCGTCCGGACCCCGATACGTAGGATGCAGGGAAGACTCGCGCTCCCGGACGTCCTTCGTGAGGCCGTCCGCAGGGCCGAAAACCACCCCGCGAGCCAGCGCGACGCCACTCCTGGAGACGGCTTCATGACCGCACTGCTCGCTGACTTCCGGTTCGCCCTCCGCATGATCCGCAAAGCGCCGGGCTTCACCGCTGTCGCCGTGCTTTCGCTCGCGCTCGGCATCGGCCCGAACACCGCCATTTTCTCGCTGGTGGACGGGGTGCTCTTCCAGGAATGGGGCGTGCGCGATCCCGACACGCTCATGGATATCTACAGTCTGAGCCGGGACGACAAGCATTACTACACCAACTGGCGCGTCTACGAGCTGGTGAACGAGGGAACGACCGACGTCTTCCAGCAGGTCGCAGGGCACGCCTTCCACGTCGGCAACATCCAGTGGGGTGACGGGGCCGCTACCGAATCCGGCGCCGAATCAGGCACCGGGGGCGGGCTGGTCATGGGCGAGATGGTCACCGGCAACTACTTCGACGTCATGGGGGTGACGGCCGAGCGCGGTCGGACCCTTCTGCCCGAGGAGGACGCCACCCCTGGGACGCACCCCGTGGTCGTGCTGTCCGACCGCTTCTGGCGGAGCCGGTACGGCGCCGACCCGAAGCTGGTGGGCGGCACGATCCGGCTGAACGGACGGCCGTACACGGTTGTGGGCGTCGCACCGCCCTCGTACAAGGGCCGGGTTGCACCGGGCATCGGCTCGGACTTCTGGGTGCCGATGAGCATGTGGACGCACCTGACGCCGGACCAGAAGGGCCAGGGCAACTTTATGATCACCGGGCGGTTGAGGCCGGGCCTGGCCACGGAGCGGGCGGAGTCGGCAGTCGAGGCCGTGGCGGCGCGCTACAACGCCGAGCACCCGGAGTCGCGGAGCGAGATGCGCCTATCGGCCGTATCGCTCGGCTCCATCCTGCTGCATCCGGACCTGGACAAGGCCATCGGCGCGATGGCCGCGCTCCTCTTCGTGGCCGTGGGCCTGGTCCTGCTCATCGCGTGCGTGAACCTCGCGGGCTTCCTGCTCGCTCGCGGCACGGACCGCGGCAAGGAGATGGCCATACGCGTCGCGATGGGGGCCGGAGCCGGCGCGCTCACGCGTCAACTCCTGGCGGAGGCCTTCGTGCTCGCGGGCCTCGGAGGAGCGCTCGGGCTCGTCCTCGGGCAGATGTTCCTTCGTGCCCTCTTGTCCGCCGACCTTCCGGTGCCCATGCCCGTCCACCTGCATGTGGCACTGAGCGGGCGCCTGCTCCTGTTCACCTTGGGCGTGTCCGTGCTCGCCGCGCTCGTCTTCGGCCTGGCCCCTGCGCTTCACGCCGTGCGCTCCCCCGTGGCGTCCACGCTGCGCGACGAGAGCGGTGGCAGCGGCGGCCGCTCCGGAGCGCGCATGCGTCAGGCACTCGTGGGCGCGCAGATGGCCGTGTGCACGGTGCTCCTTTTCGGGTCCGGGCTCTTCGTGCACAGCCTGCGCAATGCCGCGTCGCAACAGGTGGGTTTCTCGACCGCGCCCGCCGCGGTGGTGACCGCCGAGACATGGGCCAACGAGTACACGGACCAGCAGGCGAGCGGGTTCGTGGACGAGGTGGTGCGCGAGGTCTCGTCGAGCGCGGGTGTCGACGGGATCGCGGCGACGCGTCGCTTGCCCCTCGATCTGGGCAAGTCGAACCTCGCGTTCGACGTGCCCGGCGTGGATCCGCCGCCGGACGCGAACCACCAGGTGCTCGAGACCACCGAGGTGAGCCCGGGTTATTTTGGGGTCATGGGCGTCCCGGTGCTGGAGGGCCGTGCCTTCCAGGACGGCGACAACCAGAAAGGCCAGCGGGTCATGGTGGTCTCGAAGGCGGCCGCCGACCGCTTCTGGCCGGACGGGGGCGCGGTGGGGCGGGTGGTCCGCCTCGCCGGAGACACGGGGGACGAGGTCGTCGTGGTCGGCGTGGTCGGCGACGTGAAGATCTGGAGCCTGACCG
>JBBSOM010000109.1:0-7531 GCA_038259715.1 Longimicrobiales bacterium | reverse complement strand
CTGATGACCTTGTCGCTATGCACCAAGCCCTCACACTCCATGTTCTCCTTCAGATATTTGAGTTGATCGTCTCCGATCACGTCGTGCTGGATCGGGATCAACTCGAAGGTCTGAGCGTCCATGAAGTAGTAAAGCTGTCCGTCGGTATACGAGTAGTTCACCGGACGGCGCTCGAGGCGCACGTCGGTGACCTTCTCCCCGGCGCGGTACGTTTTCTCGACCACGGCGCCGGTCAGGACGTTCTTGAGTTTGGTACGCACGAACGCCCCACCTTTTCCTGGCTTCACATGCTGGAAATAGGCAATCGCCCACAGGGTGCCGTCGATATCCAGGACCATGCCGTTGCGGAAGTCGGCGGTGCTCGCCATACGGCCTCGCGATTCGGGTTACTGGGCTTGGGTCTCGATGCGGGAGACCAGCCCCCGGAGCCCAAGAAGATAGCTGTCGACTCCGAATCCATAAACTACACCCGCCGCCACGTCCGAAAGGCAGGAGTGCCTGCGGAAGGGCTCACGGGCCTGCGTGTTGGAGAGATGGACCTCCACGAAGGGGCGGCCCACACCCGTCAGTCCGTCGCGCAACGCCACGGAGGTGTGGGTGAACGCTCCCGGGTTCACGACGAAGCCGTCGACGCGGGAGGCGGCCTCCTCGAGGAAGTCGAGGATCTGGCCCTCGTGATTGGACTGGAAGTACTCGATGTCCACGCCGAGTTCGGCAGCCACCTGGCCGAGCCGTCGCTCGATGTCCGGAAGCGTGTCGGTTCCGTAGACTTCGGGCTCCCTGCGCCCCAGGAGTCGAAGGTTGGGGCCGTGCACGACGGCGACCTTCATGAGGACGCTCCGGGATCGTCCGGGGTCCAGGCGAGCAGCCGGTCGAAGTAGCTCCCGATGGAGGGCCACGGAGAGGACGTTTCCTCGGCGTCCTCTGTGGTCCACGCGAACGGCGTCTCGACCTCGTGCTGGTCCTGCTGTGCGTCCGAGTCCCACACGGAACCCACCAGGCCGTCGTCCTCGTCGGCGGCAGGTGCGTGGTTCGGCTCGCCCCCGGTCGACCCCGCGTCCTGGGCGTCCGCACGTTCGTTGAGCGAGGCCACGAGTTCTGCGATGCGCCGGCTCAGCCCCGAGTCTTCAGGGTTCGCCTCGCGGAGGTGGCGCAGGACCTCGATCGCCCGCTCGGTGAGCCCCTGGCGCGCGTACAACTCCGCCATCGTACGCGTGAGGACCGCCGCATCGTCGAACGGTTCGTCGTCGAACGGTTCGTCACCGACTGGTTCGCTGGACGTGAGGTCGTCGTCCACCGGATCTCCGCTCTCGTCCGACCCAGGAGGGGTGAATTCGTCCGGCGTCGGCGCGTCGAGCGTCATGACCTCTTCGAGCGGCTCATCCGGCGCCGGCGCGTCCAGCTCCAGGGCCGCCTCGTCCGATTCGTCCGGCGCCAGACCGAGAAGCTCGGCCCGGCGTGCCCGGAGCCGCGGAACCTCCGCATCGTGATCGCGCCCCTCCAGCGCGCCGGCCAGAAACTCGAGGCCCATCACGTTGTCCGCGTCGAGTGCCACCACCTTCCGCGCCGCCAATTCCGCTTCCTCCTGAAGACCCTTCTCCAGATAGAGGCGCGCGAAGACCACGTGCGCGGACGCCAGGTCGGGATGGCGCGCGGTGCCCTCGGTAAGCAAATCGACGGCGGTACGGAAGTCACCGGCGCGACGGTAGGCATCGGCAAGGGGCACGAATGCTCTCCCGTCGGGGTCACGTTCGGACCAGAAGACGGATTGAAGCGTCCGGATCTCGTGATCGAGGGATTGCATCACCGTTGGAACTCCGGCGAACGGAGAAAGACAGGGGCGGCGGTCTGTGGGGGCTGCGCGGAAGATATGGAGCCTTCCGAAAAAGTGTCAACCGAGATGCGTCGAACGTCGACACTCGTTGAGGCAGGGTCGGCGAGCCGTTATCCTTCCTGGTCTGTTCCGGAACGTTTCGAAAACACTGGTCCGAAGTCGCGGGAGACGCGGTCCTATGATGCGTCAGATGCGAGAGGCCACGAAGCCCATCATGCTGTTCACAGCGGTGGCGTTTGTGGCGCTCATGGTCTTTCAATGGGGCATGGACATCACGGGGCGTAGCTCGGGAAGCTACGGCCAGATCGGTAGCGTCAATGGCGCACCGGTCACGTATGATGCCTACATGGCCTCCTATCGGAACCTGTACGATCAGGTACAACGATCGCAGCAGGAGCCGATCAACACGCAACAGAACAAACAGATCGAGGACGCCGCCTTCGATGAGGTGGTGAACCAGGTTCTCATCCGACAGGAGCTGGATCGGCGCGGCATCACCGTCACCGACCAGGAGATCCAGGAGGCGGCACAGTACAGCCCGCCGTCGGACCTGCGCTCGAGCTTCGCGGATTCCACCGGTAACTTCGACCTGCAGGCGTACCAGTCCTGGCTGTCGACCCTGCCCCAGGAGCAGTTGGTCGCCCTCGAGGCCTATTACCGTGATGTGATTCCGCGTGGCAAGCTCCTGCGCCAGGTGTCGTCCGGCATCTTCCTGTCGGACGCCGACCTGTGGAGTCTCTACCGGGACGCCCACGAGACCGCGACCATCGAGTACGTGCCGCTCAACCCCGCGACCCGGTATACCGACGCGGATTTCCCCGTTGCCCAGTCGGAGATCGAGGCCTACTACGCAGCTCATCAGAAGGACTTCGAGGTGCCCGCGAAGGCGACCGTGAAAGCCGTCGTGCTGAACAAGGCTCCGACGCCTGCGGACACGGCCGCGGCGCGCGACAAGGCGGTCGAACTGCGCAAGGAGATCGTGGATGGCGCCGACTTCGCGGACGTGGCGCGCCGGGCTTCGGTCGACAGCGCGTCGGCGAAGCTGGGTGGGGACCTGGGGACGTTCCCGAAGGGCCGCATGACCCCGCCCTTCGACTCCGCGGCCTTCTCCGCACGTATCGGTCGGGTGTCGGAGCCCGTGGAAACGAGCTTCGGATACCACCTCATCGAGGTCCAGAAGCGCTGGGGACAGGACAGCGCGCAGGCGCGCCACATCCTGATCCCGATCCAGCGCACGGACTCGAGTGAGATCCAGTTGCTCACCCTGGCGGATTCGCTGGAAGCCATGGCGGCCGGCAACTCGCTCGAGGAGGCCGCAAAGGCGCTGGGTAAGTCGGTCGTCACGGCCGACCTGAACCAGAACTTCCCGTTTCTGGTCGGCGCCGGTCAGATCAACGAAGGAGCCGACTGGGTGTTCACGGAAGCATCTCCCGGCGATCTGAGCCCCGTGTTCGAGAACGCGCAGGCCTTCTACGCGCTCGAACTGGTGAGCAGCCAACCGGCCGGCGTGATGCCGCTCGATGACGCCAGGACTTCCATCGAGGCCACGCTCCGACTCGACAAGAAGATGGAGCGTGCCCGTGAGGACGGCGCCAAGGTCGTCGAGCGCACGCGCTCCGGCGAGGCGTTGCCCAACGTGGCAGCAGACATGAGCCTCGAAGTCCGTCACGCTGGACCGTTCACCCGCAACGACTTCGTGCCTGGAATCGGTCGGCAGAATGCGGCCGTCGGAACGGCGTTTGCGCTGAAGCCGGGCCAGGTCAGCGACGTGGTCACGACGCCGACGAACGCCTTCGTGATCGAGATGGACGAGATCACACCGGCCGACTCGAGCGTTTGGCTGGAGCAGAAGGACCAGCAGCGCCAGAATATGGCGTCTCAGGAGCAGCAGCAGCGACTTCAGGAGTGGATCGAGGCACTCCGGAAAGCGGCCAAGATCCAGGACAACCGCGACAAGGTTCTGCGTGCGGCCGACGACACGACCCAGGCGGCGCAGTTGCCGCCGCTCGGGGGGCGCCGCTAACGACCCTCACGCGAGGTCGATCGGCCTCGCTCGTGGGAGGGAGACCTCCCCGAAATACGGAAGAGGCCGGACGCTCGAAGCGTCCGGCCTCTTCTTCGTGCCCGCCTGAACCCGTACTCCCGGGACCCGTCCGGGTCGCGGGCTCAGGCCTCCCCGTCGGTGAGCTTCCGCGGCTCTTCGTCCGCGGGAGGAGGCGTGGACTTACGCGCGGGCTCCTCGGGCACCTTGAGTTCGTTTTCGATCTCGCGCATCGAGCCCTTGAATTCCCGAATGCCCTTGCCGAGGGCGGAGCCGATCTCGGGGAGGCGCTTGGCCCCGAACAAAAGCAGCACCACCATGAAGATGAGGATCATCTCCCCCATTCCGAGGCCGCCGATACCCATCTCTACTTCCCTCCATGCGGGACGCGTGCGGTCCCGCGAGTTCGAGGTGTCACGTCACACCTTCAGCAATTCCAACCCACTACATCCAGGAACGCGCGATCAAGGCGACGATCCCGACCCCCACCAACGTCAGCACATTGAGGGTCATCGTGAGCGGACCGATGCTGAAAGCCACCGCTACCAGATCCACGTTGAGTGGCCCGAGCGAGGCATGCACGGACGTGGTGAGAAAATCGCGCGCCGCGCTGTCCGGAAGGAACATCTCGGACAGTTTGGTCAGTAGAGCGCCCAGAAAGAGTCCCAGGACGAACGTCCACGCGAGCCTCACCATTCCCCGACGTCGGGTGTCAATGAGCATACCAGTCCGTACGAACGAGGGTTCCAGGATCGGTCGGTATGAACGGGATCGCCGACGTCATCGCGTCCGGTCCACCGCGTAGGACACGGAGTCACGCAGCGCGTTGACCGCCGGGCCCGACCCCAGCCCAGACAGTGCTTCCTCCGCGAGGTCCGCATAGGAGCGGGCCCGTCCGCGCGCGTATTCCAGTCCGCCTCGCTCCGATACGATGCCGATGATGTGGCCGATCTCTTCATCCGTGGGCTCGATCCGGGTGAAGAAGTGACGGATCTCGCGCTCCTCCGAATCGGTGGCGTTCGCCATCGCGCCGACGAGCGGGAGCGTCACCTTGCGCTCACGAAGGTCGTGCCCGGTGGGCTTTCCGGTGACCGCCTCGGTCCCGGTATAGTCCAGAAGGTCGTCCGCAATCTGGAATGCCATCCCGAGATTGTGCCCGAACCCGGCCAGTCGCTCCCGGTGTGCGGCGGCGCCGGCCAGCGAGCCCATCTCGCACGCCGCGGACATCAGCGACGCCGTCTTGGCTGCGATCAGCCGGTAGTAGTCGTCTTCCGTGAAGTCGAGCGCATCGTAGGACGTCAGTTGCCGCATTTCCCCGATGCTCATCTCGTTGGCGGCGCGCGCGAGGACCGCGAGCGCGTCCAGATTCCCCAGCCGCGCCAACTCCGTGACGCCTCGGCTGTACAGATAGTCCCCCATGATGATCGCGACCTGGTGCGTCCACAGGGCGTTCACCGTGGGCAGGCCGCGACGCAGCACCGAATGGTCGACCGCGTCGTCATGGACGAGCGTCGCGAGGTGGACGAGTTCCACGACCGCGGCAAGGGTCAGCCCATCCGCCGACGGTGCATCGTCCACCCGGCTCGCCAGCAGCAACAACGTGGGACGAAAGAGCTTGCCCTTGATGAAGAGGAGGTGCTCGTTGACCTCTTCGATCATCGCGAAATCGGACAGGACGATCCTCCGGATCTCGTCGGCGACGCTGTCGAGTTCGTCGCGCACCGGAGCCTGGATGTCCGACAGTCGGGGCGGAGCGTTCGGGTACCCTGCGCGGGTCGCGGCCTGGCTCACGTGCGAATCCAGGGGGAGCGACACGAGGGAGGGACTCGCAAGCAGGAAGTCATGGGCAAAGACGGCTCACCGGAGCGTCCGAAGACGCTCGGTCACATCCGCGAAGTTGATGTCGAGGGAGAAGACGCGGTCGTAGAACTCCACCGCCTGCTCCTTGTTCCCGACGGTCTCCCAGGCGCGCGCGAGGTAGTAGTAGATCCCGATCAATTCGTCTTCGACGCTCGCACCGAGCTCGATCGCCCGACGGAGAGAGCGGATGGCCGCCTCCGGCTTGCCCATCTCCGTGAACGTCTGGCCGAGCATCTCGTACGTCGGCAGATGCCCCGGAGACGCGCGCAGGGCCTGCTGGAACTCCGAGACCGCCTCGTCGAGCAGCCCCATCTCCTTGTACGCGGTGCCCAGGTCATGGTGAGCCCGGACGTCGTCGGCATCGAGGTTCTCGGAGACCTTCGCCTTGAACTGTGACAGCATCTTGGCGAAGTCCGCCTGCTCATCCCCCGACGGTTCTTCGTAAGCCACCACGAAACGCGTGGTCTTCTCGGTTTCGTCGCCCAGGATCAGGGCGCCAAGGTCCACGTAATCTTCGTGGGCCGCCACTTCCTTGACCGGCTGGGGCGCGGCAGGAGCCTGGCCCAGACCGGCACGCGCGGCCTCGTTGGACGGGTCGAACTGAAGCGCTTGCTGATACGCGGCCTTCGCCCTGCTCGACTGTCCCGCACCCTGGAGCGTGTTCCCAAGCCCGACGTACGCCTCGACCAGGGCCCCCTCGTCGCCACTCTGGTAGGCGACTTCGACGAAGCGCTGACGGAGCGTGATGTCGTCGGGATTCTCCGCGATGCGCGACCTCACCCCGTCCAGCGTGGTCGGGGCTTCCGGCGCGGGCGGCGCGGGCGGCGCCGGGTCGGGCGTCGACGGCCCGTCCGCATCGGTCTCACTGAAGTCCAACAAAGGCAGGTCGAGGACCTCGCCTTGGCTTTCGTCCTCGTATCCGGATTCGTCCTCGATCCCGAGGTCCAACAGCGGGAGATCGAAGGCGGTGCTCTTGTCTTCGTCGGGCGCCTCCACTTCGCCGGCGTCATCGTCGTCGGTGAAGTCCAGGAGCGGCAACTCGAACGCAGCGTCGTCAACCTGATCCTGGGGCACGAACGCGGCTTGGGAACCTTCCACCGTCGTGGATTCCAGACCTTCCATCGACCCGATGTCGAAACCGGCGGGCTCACCGGCGGGCTCACCGGCCGGCTCTTCCGTTGCCTCTTCAGCGACGCCGGACGCACCGCCGACCTGGAGATCACCGAGGGGCGTCGCCATCTCGTCCTCGTCCACCAAGCTCGAGCCGGAGATCATCATGTCGCCCTCCGGCTCCTCGACCCCGTCGGGCGACGCGGCGGAGGCCGGAGTGAGCGTCGCATCGGGGTCGAACTCGCGGATCTTCTCCTCGATGCGGGACGCCTGCGCGGTTTCGCCCCGGTTCACGAGCGCGCGGTATGCGCGCGAGAGTTGCTCGACCGCGCCATGCGCACGGCCATGGGACTTCATCTGGTCCGCAACGATGAGACGCAGTTCCACGTCGTCCGGCGCCAGGTCACAGAACTCGATGAGCGCCCGGAAGGACTCGTCGATGTCCTCCGCCTGCTGCATGCGCTCGGCGTACGTCAGGAAGTTCGTGCGGGCGTCGGAGAGAAAGCCCTGCTGCGCGCGGATCTGGCCGATGCGCAGGTAGGCCTGGTGCCTTGCGGGCACGTTGCGGATGATCTTCTTGCACACCGCAATTGCGTTGTTCGGCAACTCCGATTCGAGGTAGAGATCCACGGCCCTGTCGTAGTGCTCCACGGCCTCGTCGAGGTTGCCGACGCGCACGAAAAGGT